>NZ_JAHHTD010000001.1 GCF_020024835.1 Campylobacter sp.
TATTATCATTTAAGGTGTGTTATCTTTTAAAGACACTTAGTATAGTGCTAAATGCTATTTCTAGTTGCAGCTAAAGTTATCCCACTTAAAATAAAACTTAATTTTCTCATAATTAATTCCTTTTGTTTTGATTTACAAAAGGAATTGTATTTTGACCTTATGACAGGTTGTGTCATTTTTTTATAAATTATGCAGTCGGTAACTCTTGGTTTAATTCTCCAATGCGATTTTTTATATCTAGCAATTTAGCATTTAGTTCTTTTGCATTAAGTTTTTCAGATATTTTTGTATCAATGATTGGTTTATAAATATCATTAACTTGTTCAGCTATTGCTTTTGTAAAGTTGTTTTTAATACTAAGAATGATATTTTTTATTTCATTTATGATATGCATTTGTTTTGCTTTATTTTTTTTATTTTGATCTTCTGTTTCATCGTCTAAAAAGAAGGATAGTATAACATTTAAAGGTTTAATAAACCTCAGAGCTATTTGTGCATAAGGATGTGGAATTGCTAAAAGTGCAGCTTCTAATCCGTCCAACCATTTTTTCGCATCATTTTTTGAGAAATCTGTTATATCAGTATCTTCATTATAAGTATTAATTTTAACATCACCGCATTTGTTTAATTTATCAAAAGTGTAGTTGATATTTTCAATATTTTTTTTGAGATTTTCAATCTTTTCTTTCGCAGTATTTTCTAACTCTTGTTTTATTTCATCTACATTTTGTTTTATTATATCTTCAAGCAAAGCAGTGCTATATTCGCTTTTATCATATAACTCACATTCTAATTTAGAACATTTTTCATTGACAATACCTAGTAATTCATTCTTTACTGCTTCTTTTTCACGTTGAGTATTGCTGATAAAATTTTCTATAATTTCTATAGATTTATCATCTAACTTTTTATCTATAGAGGTATTAATATCATATACAAATTCATTAATATTTTTATTGCACAATTGTATTATTTCTTTTTCGCCACTGCTATAGAATAAATCTTTGATTTTATTTTCAAGCTCATAAAATCCGCTGTTTTCATATAAAAGTTTTTTATTTTCAGATTTGCCCTTAAAAGCACTTAATGCATTGACTGAATAAACTGATATTTTTTCTTTGGCATCTTCTTTGCTAAAGCCAAATTTTTCAAGATTTAAGTAAATTGCTTCGCGTTGCTTAATATCATCTTCATTACTTACATTTTGTTTTTTATTTAAGATAATAATAGCTGATTTATTATCATCTATAATTTTTTTTATTTTTTCATACAAAAATGTTTGTTCTATATTTTCATTGCTCATCACAAACAAAATCAATTCGCACTGCTTGTAATAATCATCAGCTATTTTTTGATCTTCTTCGGGTGCATTTACACCTGGAGTATCAAAAATTTCAAAATCATTGTATTTGTAAGATTGCACTTGTTTTGTTTCTGGAGCATCACCAGTTTTTGACACTTCTTTACCTATTAAGGCATTTATCAAGGTGCTTTTTCCAGAGTTATACACTCCATAAACCATCATTTTTGGTTTAAAATTTTCTATTTTATCTTGTAAGATATTTTTAAGATAAGTTATTTTTTCTTGATCGCAAATTTGATGATTAGTTAGCTCTAATTCTACATTTTGCAAAATAGCAATTTTGCTTTCGTATTGTTCTATTGTATTTTTCATTTATTCCCCTTTGAGTTTTAATAAGTCGTTTTCTAGGCTTACAATGTTTATTTTTAATCCATCTACTATTTTTTCACAAGGATTTAAAACATCATTATAGAATGTTTTAATGCTCTCATTTATTACTTCCTCATAGTGTTTTTGTAGCAATTTGATATTTTTTTGTATCAATTCAATTTTATTATCACCCGCTTTGATTTTTTCACTTGTTGTTTCTTTCTCGCAAAAAAAGCCAAAAGAAATGAAATTTATAGTCTTTTCTAAAAAATTTCTTGGTATGGTATGTTTGTATGTTCTGTATTTTGTTTTTATTTTTGAATCCAAAGTAGGAGCTATGATATCAAATCGCATAACAAAATCTTTTACAAGCTTGTTGATTTCAGAGCATATTTTATCATTTACTTCTTTTGATATAATTTCTGCTATTTCTTTGAATTTTTCTTCTGCGTTATTTTCGTTGATTTCACTCTCCATAGTGAGTAGCTTTTCATTTAATAATAAAGAAATTTCATTATTTAAATGAGATTGTATGGTTTGTCCTTCTCTATTTTTTTCTTCGATTAGCCTTTCTAAAGCTTGATAGTCATCTTTGGCGTTTGATTTTTCTAAAATAAAATTAATTAAAGAATTTAATCTTTTTTGTGGCACTTCTTCTTTGAGTTTTTGGGCTTTTTTTGTTAGCACTAAAGACATAGAATTGTAAAATTCTTCTATATTGCTATTTTTAAATAATTCTATATTGTTTATTTTAATTCCTTCTTGTGCTGTAAAAACTGAAATTGACATAATTTTTTCATTTTGTTCTAAATTTGGAATTTTTTCTTTTGTTGTATTTAAAACATACTCTTCTTGTTTTTTTCTATCTTCTTCATTTTTATTTTCTAATACAGCAACTATATTTCCATCTACTTCATCTTCGGTCGTTTTATCTGATTTTGTGATGATTAATCTCAAGGCAGAGCCTTTGCCAGAATTTACTAATTCTTTGATTTGTTCTATTTCATCATTTTGCAAAGGTGCATCAGAGCTAGTTGGAAAGATGATATAATCAGCTGCTTCGATGTATTGTTTAGCCAAATTTCCATTTTCCTCTGTTGTAGATAATAATCCTGGAGTATCTACCCATGCTATGCCACCACTTTCATTTTTTCCACCTAGTTTAAACAATTGTATAGAGCTAGTGCATTCTGTAATATCTGTTTTAAATTCTTGAATTTCTTCTAGTTTATTACTTTCTCTTTCTTTTCCTGCTTTCTCATAAACTTTAAAATAAGGTTTTTGACTTTCTAAGCAATTACTAGCCACAAAATTCCCTAAAGTGCTTTTACCAGCTTTAACTTTTCCATAAATGATAACGATGAAATTATTTTCTAATTCATCTCTAAATTTATCTTCATTAGAAAGTTTTAAAATTTCATTTTCCCAATTAGATATTGCTAAGTGTATCGAATCTAATTTTTGTTTTAAAAATTCACCAATATCTTGATTTTTAGCTTCAAGTTGAGCTATATTGATTTTGATACAATTTTCTTTAAATTTTTTGATACAATCTTCTACTTGTTCTCTTTTTTTAAGTAAATTAGTTCCTATGATACTTAATTTTTCTAAGTTGTGATAGAATTGATTGAGTTGTTCTTTCATTATATTTCCTTAGACATCGTTCTTAGATCATTTTGAAATTTTTCTATTTCCTTAATTTCGTTTTCTAGCGAGTGTATTTGCTTATCAAGATTATCGAGCTCTTGACTTTTTAAAAACTCAATAGGTTGAAGAGGGAAATGCTTAGGTTTAGGTGTAATGTGTAAAAACCAAAAACATTGAAGAAGTAAATCCTTAGCTTGAGAATAACTAATAGTTCTGATTTCTATATTTTTAGATCTAAATTTTTTTGTATATTCATCAAGTAAAATATCATAACTTTTCTCTTCATTGGATTTTTCTGATTCATCATTATAATTATCATCATCATAATTATCATTAAGACTATCATATATTTTTTTACCAACTACAGCAGATGCTATAACTCCTCCTATCCATAATAACGGCAACATAATATCTCCTTTAATTTAAAATTTTTGCTAATTCTTCATTAGCTTTTTTGATTTCTTCGTCAATCTTTGTTTTTAGTTGTTTTCTTTTTGTAGTCTTATCTTTTAATTCTTTGTTTTTTAGAGAAATTAAATCATTTATTTTTGTAAAAATTTCATGATTGTATAGCTTATTTTTTCTATTTTCATCTGTTTTTAAATTAGATTTTAAATCATTGAGAGTTTGATTTAATAATTCTATATTGCTATTTTTTATAAGTAGTTTTTTATTTTCATTATGACCCTTAATATAGCTTTCAGATGAAACAGCAATTATTTTTATTTTATCAATTGATTTTTGATCGATAAAATTTATTAATTGTTTTTTTATATTTTCTTTTACTTGCTCGATTTTCTCTTTGTCTATTCCATCAGATTTTGATAAAATAATGACTAAATTTTTAACAAAATTATCATCATTATTTTGAACTAATTTTTTAAGATACTCAAATTCTTGTTTATGTAATTCTCCTGTTGTAACATTATGCACAAAAAGATATATATCAGATTGTAAAAAACCCTTATAAGCATTCGCATCATCATTTTCATCAACATTTAACCCAGGTGTATCGATAAAAATTACATCTTCATATTCTAAAGATTTAATTTCTTTTGTTTCAACTACATCAGCCACTGAAAAATTATTTTTATCAAAAGAATTCGTTAAAGCATTAAGTAGCGAACTTTTACCACTATTATATAAACCTATAACACAAATAGTTAAATTTTTATTAATAGTTCCTAAGATAGTTAAGTAACTTTCATACTCATTTTTTATATCAAATTGATCACATAAAGATCGAACATGTAAAGTTAAGTAACTTTCATACTCCTCATTTTTTATATCAAATCGATATCGATCTAATTCTACTAGTAGATCTGATGCCTCTTGTTTCTCTTTTTTTATTTCCTCAAACAACATTTTTTATCTCCTTGTTTAATAAAAACATAATTTCCCTTTTTTTAATTATATAAAACCCCCCCCCATTGTCAAGATATTTATGATAGTTTGTATTATCATTTAAGGTGTGTTATCTTTTAAAGACACTTAGTATAGTGCTAAATGCCATTTCCAAGACATTAGCATTTTTTCTTTGGAGGGGTTCTTTACATTTTGGACAAGAAAAAATTTCACCATTAAAAGGCATAACATCAGATTTTGGAACTATAATTTTGGAGTATCCACATTTTCTACATACTTTTTTAAATGGCATAGGGCGTATCATTAAATTTCCTTGTTTTATTTAATTTCTTTTTTTGTTAAGTGAATCCATAGAAGATTAAGATTTGTTAAAAATTTTATCTACTGCATCAGATACATCATAAAATTTATCCTCTACTGCATCAGCTGCATCATAAACTTTATTAGCAGCTTGTTTAAACATTTCGCAGGCTATGTCTTTTGGATCATCACTCCAGTATGCATTTTCTTCTTTAGTTTTGTCATACCATTTTTTTATACCATATCCAGTTGCAGCCAAAGCTATCCCGCCTAAAATAAAACTTAATTTTCCCATAATTAATTCCTTTTGTTTTGATTTACAAAAGGAATTGTATTTTACATTTATGACAGGTTGTGTCATTTTAAAGCATTAAAATAAATTATTTTTAAAATACTCTAGATCTTTATTTTCGATAGAGTCGTTTAGATATTTATCTAAAAAGTCATAAGCTGTATCTAGCTTGCTTTCGTTGAGATTATTTTCAAGTATAAAAAATCTTGCTAAAAAGGTAAGATCAAACATTTGTGCAATATGTTTTAGATTTTTTAAAATCTTTGGTGCGATTTTTTGTTTTTTTTCATAGTGATCTTTTAAAGCTTTCATTATATTTTTTCTTTGAAGTTCTAGCAGATTTTCTATTGTTTTAATATCTACATTTTCTAGCCACGCTGAACCAAGTATAACACCATCTTTATAGTTTTTAGCATAGAAATTGTAAATATTATGTTGTATTATTTTTTCATCTATTAATTCATTTAAAGTTGTATTTGAGCTTTGATTGATTTTTACTGCTACTGCTTTGGAAAAACCACCTGAAAAAACTATAGCCGTTCCTATATCTAATTTGCTTAAGAATTCTGCTTGTTCGTCTTCTAAAGCCATAGTGTTTGCGATAGCTTTTTTATCATCTGCAGCAAAAATTCTATGAACAATTTTTGTGTTTGTGTTTTTTAATACTTCTGGTGTTAGCTTATTTGGAATTTGATCAGCTATCATCAAACATTCGCCATACTTTCTAATCTCAGCAAGCATATCGGTAAATACTTCAACACCTTGTTTTTTATTTAAACTATCTCCTGCTTCATATTTGCTTAATAATCTGTGTGCTTCTTCTATTAAAAGTATGTGTTTTAAATCGTGCTTGTTTTTACTAGTTTTGAAATTTGCTTTGATGGCTTCTATAAAATTAGTAAGTATAAATCCCATTACTAAGGACTTTTCATTACCATTTCTAATCTCTTCAAGTTCAAATACTACTTTTTTATCAAGTAACTTTTTAAAATCTATCGATCTTTTAGTATTTAGCATAAAGCCTTTTGAGCCAACTAAAAGTCCGTTTAATCTAGCTTTAATAGAACCTATATAATCATTTTTTAATCTTTCATCAAAACCTTGTGTTTTTACTACATCTTCTATTTTTTCGATTAAATCTTGCAAAGTTGGAAAAGAATAAATCCCCTCATCAAAAGCATTATCTTCATAAATTTCATTTTTATTGGTAGATATATTCCAGCCTTTGTCTTTATAGCATTCATATATTGCACTTTCTATGATTTGTGGTATAGCAGCTTCCATATCAAATGCAGCTTCTATACTAGCTTTTATCATATCTACTCTTGAAGTGATACTCTCGTGAGGAAAAAATTCAAACGGATTTAATCTAAAAGGCGATAATGTGTCATTTCCTAGTGTAAAGATAAGTAAATCATCGTAGATATTTTTTAAAATTCTATATTCTGTTTTAGCAGGTTCTATTACTAAAAATGGTTTGTTTGAGTTAATGAGTATGTTTTGGCAAGTTGTTGTTTTTCCACTTCCTGTTACACCGGTGATAAATATATGTTTATCAAGGTCAAATTTGTTTATGCTTAATTCTTTGTTTGTTATATTGCCACTTTGTATTAATTTTCCAAGAACTAAAGAATTTTCTTGAGAAAATTCTTTATAATTTAAGCCAAATTCAACTTCTTCATTAAGCTCTAAGCCTACTACTTCTTTTTTTGGTAAATCTGCAATCAAGCTTAATTCTTTAGAGCTTATTAAATTTCCAAGAGAATGTGAGCTTTGAGAAAATAATGATGAAATTTTTTCATCATCTTTATTCATTTGTATTTTTGGTAATTGTAAATTTCTAAAAGCGTGAAGTCTTTTGCCATTATCTAGTAAAAATGCTCTAAGTGGAAGTTTGTTTCCGCTTTCTCCGCTAAATAACGATACAATGGTATTTTCAAGCTTTTGCAAAACAGCCTTTGAATTTGCAAAGCAAAACATAGAGCTTGTAAAAAGTCCTTTTCCTTTGCCATAGTCTATTCTAGGTAATAAAATTTCATCTATATATTTTACCCAATCTTGTATTTGTTTATTGGTTGTTTCTGTAGTTGTTGCTGTGGATTCTGTAGTTCCTTCAGTAGTGCCTGTGGTTTTACTTTCATTAGTTCCTGTGGTTTTACTTTGGCTATTTCCATAACTTTTTGATATTGATTGGCTTTTTCCGCCAGTGATTGTTATGCTACTACTTTTAGATGTGCTTTTGGATTCAGAGCTTCCTTTGTTTGTGGAGTAACGATCTTCAGTATTGCTAGAACCACTAGAAGTTCCATAGGTTGTGCTGTCGCTAGTTCCATTTTGCTTGCTTTCTCCAGAATTTGTCGCTTCATTTCTACTTTCACTTTCATTAGTGCTTATAGATTCACTTTTGTTAGTTCCTATACTTTTACTTTCATTAGTGTTAGAATTTTTACCTTGTGTATATTGTTTGCTTTGTTTTATTATAGGACTTAGTATATCATAAATATCAAATATATTTTTTTCAATATCTGCTATAGTTTTATCATCTACTAAAGAAGCTATAATCATAAAGCCAAATTCAGAATTTATCCCCATAGTATCTGCAAGTCTATCTACTCCTTGAAATTCATCTTTGTTTTCTAAAATACCAGGAACGCCTTCTATGATACTTTGGTATTGATTATTTGTGATTTTTTCTAAAAGTTTTTTTTTGGATTCTTTTGTAACAACTTCTACTTTACTACCTCTAAAATTTCCTTTTATACTAGGACATAGCAAAAACTCTCCTATTTCTTGTATATTTAAACTTGGAGATGATTTAGAATAATCTCTACTAATGCCATAGTAAAACTCAATACCCTCATCATTGCCTAAAATTAAATATATAAAATTAACACCTTCTATTCTAAGAGTGCTTAAGACATTTTCTAAAGCTTGTCTTTTTGGTGCATCTTTTTTAAAGGTTATGCTATCTACTTTATATAAAGCAACATCACTTATATCTAATTTATCTGTTTCAAGTGTGGTAATGTTTGTTTTATGGTTTAAATATAAATTGTTTGCATTAATGGTTTCTATGATTCTTTTTTTCATTTTTTGTTCCTTTCTTGTGCTTCTTTTTTCATTAGCTCTCTAAAATATTTTTGTGATTTTGTTTCTTGTTTTAACATCTCCTCTTCTATGTAAATATCTTTTGAAATTTTATTTTGTAAAGTGATATTGGTATAAAATGAGTTTTGCGTATGTGTTTCTTGTTTGTTGGTAAGTTTAGAATGTGGTATATGTTTATCTAGTATTTTTTTTACTATGCTTATATTCCATATAGTATCTTCTAAATTTTCAACAAAAAAAGAATGATTAAAAATCAACTCATTTTTTTTATTCCATACAAAACATAGATCAAGCTCATCATCTTTGACATATTCAACTATCTTTTCCCACCAAATCCAAAAATCCTCATTTATGGTAAAAAAAATTTCACCCTCTCTTTTTATAGCTTCTATTTTTTCATTTCTATATTTAAATACTGCTATTTTTTCATTATCTATTAAAAATAAATTTCTAATCATTTTCTTCCTTGGTTTGTTTTAGTTTTTTTAAGTTGAGTAATAAATTCTTTAATAATTTGTATTTTTTTAAATCTTTATTAAATTTTCGTTGATTAAATATCTTTTCAATATCTTTATCAAAATCAAAAAAATCTTTGTCATCAATTAGAGTGTAATCTTCTTGAAAATCGTATGTTTTCCACTTTGAAGGAGTGCGTATTTTAGCACTCCTTTTTGTGTATTCTTCTTCAGCAATTTTTTTCTGAGTCGCAAAAAATATTCTCTCGCTACTACTAATTGCACCACTAATTGCTCTACCAATTCCACTAACCACACTACTTCTCCCTAACTCTTCTAACTTCTTAATCATACTTGAATCAAAAAGCCCCATTTTATCTCTCTTGTTTTAAACGTTTTTATTGCTTTTAATCTTTTTTTACAAATTTATTAAATTTTTCTGTAATAGCATCATCGCTTAAATTTGGATTAGCTTCTTTGAAACCTTCTTTTATGGTAGCAGAAATTTCACTTTTGCTTGCTCCGCTTTCAAGCTTTTTATCATCTACATAGTTTGCTACATCATTGATATCAATTTTTTTCTCACTTGCAGTTTTTAATAAAGAATCAACATCTGTTGCATCAAGCTTGCCTTCATCTACTTTTTTTGCAGTGAATTTCCAAAATTCAGCACTTGTTTTTAAAGAGTATTTTTCATCTAAAGCTTTTATGGTTAAACTTGAACCCATAGCTGTATCAACTGCTTTTTGTATCTCTGTTTTTTCTTCATTGAGATTAATATTTCCTGTTTTAATCTCATTTTTAAGATAATCAATATAAGTATTAATACTATCAAAATCTTCAGGTTTTTTACCGCTTTGTCTCATAGCTGCACCAAGATTTTCGACATTATCATCTTTATTAATAAACAATCCTATAGCTTGTCCTATTGTATTTAAAACAGATGATATAGTTCCAAGAAAAGGAGCTATAGCTCCAGCTAGCTTTCCAATTCCTCCCGCAATAGCTCCACCTATAGCGCTAACTGCACTACTAATTCCACTAACTACACTACCAATTACACTACCAATTAGACCAAACATATTATCTCCTTTATTTTAATTTTGTTTCGTTAAATTCGTTAAGTTGTTTGCCACCTTCATAAATATAATGTTTTATAGTATCAGGGCCTGTTATTTTTATACATATTACTGCATTATCTGAGTATTCTTTATCATCAAGATGTAATACCTCTTTATTTGTTTCGTTAAGAGGTAGTTTGTTTGTTGTAGCTCTTGAATCTTTAGTGTAATAAATTTCAACACTTTCATCAACAAAATCAAACAATTCTATTGCTTCTCCGCCATTTACTTCTGCCTCTTCTGGATCCATAATAATTTCAAAATTTCCCTCACCATCATCTTTACCAATATAATAATTAAACTTGGCTTCATCATCAACACCTACTTCTGAAATAATGTTGAAATTTCCTCTTTTTCTACCATCGAGCAAACCAAAAACAACCCCTGTTTTGCAAGTTACTTTTTTAGATAGATCTTCTTCTATTAAAGCTTTATCGCCTTTTATTTCTTTTATTATTTCATCTGCTTCTTTAGTTCCAAGTGGAGGGAAAATTTTATATATTGTTTCATCTCCATTTTCTTTTGCTTTGCTTTCCATTTCCTCAAAAGCTTTTTTTACTAGTTTTGACTTAGAAGAATTTCCACCTAAGAAAATGTTTAAAGTTTCTAAACCTTCCATTTTTTGAGATGCTTTTTTGAAAGCTTGATAAAATTTATCAACTCCTTCATTTATTTTTGATTCAAGAATGGAGAGTAATTTTTGTGGATCAAAGTTTAAGCTTATTTCTTTTGTGTCGCCATTTCCATCATTGTTTCTGGCTAAACGTATTTTTATTTTGTAAAGATCAGAATCACCTTTTTCTATTTGTCCAAAATTTAATAACTTGTTAATGTTTTCAATATTTTTAAAATTTTCTACATCTTCCCATAAAGGTCTAAGTGTTTCTTTAAGAATTGAGGTATTTTTTCTAGCTTCTTGAGAATCTTTTATAACACTTTCGTGTCCTCCAAAAATTTGAGCATTTTCAGGTTTAGTAAAAGATATATTTTCTTTTATAAGCTCTTCTTTGTTTGTTTTTACGATTTCATATGCTAAATACTCAAGTAAATTCTCACCACCTAAGTATTGATCTCCATCAGCACCAAAATGTTCTATATCATAATGATATTTTTTATTTTTGCTTTTTTTTAAAATTCCAAAGTCAAAATCAGTAGTTCCACCACCAAAATCAAATACACCATAATGCACAGGTTCTTCTATATCTTTTTTTACAAAGCCATATTCTTTTAACGCACTTATAGCATAAGCAGCAGGTTCGCTTGCACTTAAGATTACTTCAAATCTTTGATTAAATTCCTCACTACAAAGAACAGCATAAGGTATAGAACTTTTAATTCCTCTTTCAAAACTTTCTTTGATTTTATTTCTAACTTGTAAAGAGTATTTAACAGGAAAGGAAAGTAAGTATTCTAAATATATACCACTATACATATTGTTAATATATCTTCCTATATAATAAGCATAGATTTCAATAGGATTTAAGTCTTTTTCTTCACACTTTGCAAAATCTTTTAATGTTTTTACAACATCTTTTTTATCTTTTATACGAAATTTATTTTCACTGCTTCTAGCCCATTGTTTTAAATTTGAGAAAAATCTATAAAAATCATCATCTTTTGCATTTCCTAAATTGTTTAGTGCAACGTGAGAAACTGAAATATCATTAAAATTTGTATAAGGGCGTGATTTGCAGACATTATAAGCTTGCATAAAATTATCAATATCTACAAACTCAATTATTGTTGGATTTTCATAATCGTTTTTATTTTCTATAGCTCTATTGCCACTTCCTATACGTATGAGTTGTTTGTAAGATCTTTCATCTAAAAATCCAGCTGTCGTGCTTTTGGTTCCAAAGTCAATAGCAACTACACCTTTTTTAATATCTAATACAGGCGATCTAGCGATTAACTCACCAGTATTTATTTTGATTGTTTCGGTTTTGCTAGTTCCTCCTGATCTTCTATAAATATCCCAGTGGCCTCTATTAATATCTGTTAATAAACCCACATCATATTCATCTAATCCTACTGCATTATGATCAGATTTTAAAAGAATTTCTGCTATTTCTTTTATATCTATTACTTTATCTTCACTTCTATTTACAATATAGTCTTTTATAGCTTGAAATAAGCCTTCATCTTTGTGTAAAACAAGTTCTTTGATATTTAATGTTTGTTCCATATTTTTCCTTTTATAAAAATTTATTTATTCTACTTCAACAAGTGAGTTGTATTTTTGATCTGATATTTTAAAGCCTGTAAAAAGAACCTTTTTAATTTTGCCTTGATTCACACCTCGGATTTTATCGTGCTTTTGTGTGTCAAATTTTTCACCTTCTTTTGTTTCATAACGCTCTAGGTTATTGTGATATCTTTCCAAGGTTTTATATAGTTTTTCAAAAAAATCAACATAATATTCTAAGTCATTGCTTTCCCTTTGTGTTTTAGTTTGAATTATCTGATAAAGATTTTTTAGAGCATTTAAATTAAATACTTCAACAAGAAAATTGCATTGATCTTTAAGATCATTGTTGGTAAATTCTTTTAAATTTTCTTGGTTTGTTTGATAGTATTTATATAAAGAAAAATGTGTATTTTCTTTTATATTATCTAGCTCGTTTGCAGTTTTTTCTAACTCATTTAACTTAATAGCTAGTTCATTTTGAGTTCGTTTAAACTCGCTTTTGGTTTTTTCTAACTCATTTGACTTAATAGCTAATTTATCTTTAGTTTGATTAAGCTCGTTTGTAGTTTTTTCTAACTCATTTAATGCACTACTTAATTTAACTTGAAAGTCATTAGCTCGTTCTTTTTCAGAATTTAATTTATCTTGAGTTTGCTTAAGCTCGTTTGTAATTTTTTCTAACTCTTTATTTTTTTCTCTCAAAACACAATCAACTTCTATTTTGTTAATAAGCTCGCATTCAATATCTATACCACGTTTATCCTCAATTTTAATACTTATAGTATTAAATTCACTCATTATTTTCTCCTTTTATTAATTTATCTATGATACGACAAGTTCTTTCAAATATTAATTTCTTTTCTTTTATTTTCTCCTTTTGTTCTTGGTTTGCTTTTGCATAAGCTAAAATTTGCATAATAGATAATTTTGGCAATCTACTTGGAGATCCATCTATGCTTAGTATTTCTTGTGCATATGCATAAAGTATTTTTTTATTCTCATCATTAAATAATGTGTTTAAATCTTTTGTATATTGGATATTTATAATCTTTAAAAGCTCTATGAAATTCATACTAATTAAACTAGGTTCTTCATCATATAAAACATAAAGAATATTTTCTTTATTTAATTTTTTAAATTTTTCTTTCACTTTTTCATTTGCTAAATAAAACGCTATATTTTTGCTACTGATAAATATTTTTGGTTCTTTTTGCATATCATCTTGTTCATTTATTTCATCTTGTTCTTTGTCAATGCGTTTTCTTGATTTTTTATTTATTTTTTCAGTTTCTTCTACTAAATCTTTAAATAAATCATCTGCAACTTCTATCAAAGCAGCTAAACGATCAAAATATCTTTTTTTGTCATCATCAAGTTCTTCGCCTGCTTTATATCTAGCCTTATGTTCTACTTCAGCCCAAACGTGTTGCAAAAGAGTTTTAATCTGAATTTCTGCTTTGAAATTTGTGAAATCTTTGCTGTCGTATTTATCGCTATTTTCAATTAGCTTTAGCATTTTATCATCGTAGCTTATAACCAAATGTCTTCCAAGATAGCCAAATTTTCTTTCTTTTTTGATATCTTGTGTTTTATCTATGCTATTTTCCCAATCAATATTATCCTTAAGTTCTATTTTTAAAAGCTCATATAGGATATTTTCATCTTTTAAAGAAGTGAGTAAAATTTTTACACCAACTAAATCAGTAATTTCATCTAAAGGGTTTTTGTATTTTGATTTTTTATCATCTCTTGAAATTTTACCTTTGAAGCTATCTATTGTTTTTGTTCTTGATTTTATTTCTATAGCATTTTTATCAAGCTTAACCTTATTTTCTTTTATGACTTGATCTAGTAATTTATTAATATACTCAACTAAAATACATCTAAAAGATTCGTATAAATTCCATTTGTTTTTATACTCATTTACTGTGTGTTCAATATTGTAGTGAGAAGTTGTATCAATACCATTATTATTATTTGTTAAAGAAGTGTTATTTAAAGATGTCATAATATTTTTCTCCATTTTAGTGTAAAACAAAATTATACAAATCCCCCCCCCCCCGTTGTCAAGATATTTAATTTTGTTAATAAAATTATATTTTGTATTTATGACAGGTTGTGTCATTTAGAAATTTAATTTTAAAATGAGATAAATGATAAGTAAGAAAGTATTGTGTATCACAATACTTGTGTGTTATTTAGGCTTTGCTTTTGAAGTAAAATTCCTTTTAATACGCTAAAAGTATCTATACCTAAGATGAGATTTCTTAATTTTTTAGTTTGTTCTATTGAAGGAATTTTTTCATGCACGGCTGCATTTCTTATGTCTTGTAAGGTATTGATATGTTTAGAAAGTTTATAAATGATGAAATTTTTGCATTTGATTTCAAGTAAATTTTGAATTTGTCTATGTATAAGTAGAAATTTCATAGTGCCTATATTTGGCTTGTGCTTAAAAAAATCATCTAAGGTATAAGATCTTTGTTGCACGCTGTAGCTTATATTTTTTATACTCTCATCTTTTTGATAAAGTTGTAAAAATATTTTTTTACAAAAATCATAAATTTCATATTCTAAAGTTTTAGAATATTTTACTATGATAGAAGTAAAATCATACAAAGGATTTTGCTTATTTTCATCAAATTCTATTTCAGCACATATAAGATTACTAATGCTATCAGGGTGCAACATATTAAAAAGTTTATTTCCAAATATATATTTTTTAAAAATATCTTGGACTTTAAGGTATTCTTGGCTTTTATAAATATCTAAGCAATGTTTGCTTTCATCTAAAAAATAATCAATCTCATTTTTTTGTTTGATAATTAAAGGGTATATATATGAATTTCCGTAGATAGCATAGGAATTATTTTTGTAATTTGGCGTAATAAAATTTGATAAGTAATGATTTTTAATAGTTGTAAAATCTTCACAAACTAATTCTCTTAAATCCTCTATGATAAAATAGTTTTCAATATTTAGTTTTTTTTCTTTATAATAATTTGGCAATAAGCTCTCATCATCTAAATTTTTGCTCACTTGTATGACTTTTGCTACAAACAAATTTGCATAATCACTTAAAAAAAGTTGCAAAGGATTATTTTTGCTAGTGCTAGCATAAATTTCATCTAAGTCTTTTTCAAAAGAATTATTTTGATCGTTGATTTTTGATTTTATTTTAGCAAAGGCAACTTGACCTTTGTTAAGTAAAATTTGCAAATGTTCTTTGATAACATTATCTTGATAGTAAGGATTATAAAGTATTAAAATATTATTCATAATTTTCCTTGAGTTAGTATTTATTTTTTGATATTTTACTTAAATATAAAGCAATTTATCAAGAATAAATTTAATTTTTCTAAAGCATAATCATAGTAAAATGGTAGCTTTCTTTTTATGAAAAAAATTATCCAAAGGATACATATGCCAAAGATGAAAAGCGTTAAAAGTGCTGTTAAACGCTTCAAAGTAGGTAAAAATAAAATCAAAAGAGGCTCAGCTTTTAGAAGCCATATTTTGACTAAAAAACCTGCTAAAAGAATGCGTGATCTTCGCACTTCTAAGTATGTTCATTCAACCAATGTTAAAGCGGTTGAAAAAATGTTAGGAATTTAAGCTCGCTTAAATTTAGTTTTTGACAAAAAAGTCATTCAAACTCCCCTTTAAAAAGGGCAAGATTCGTTCAACGGACGCCAATTTGTGAAAGGATAAATATGGCAAGAGTAAAAACAGGCGTTGTAAGACGTCGCAGACATAAGAAAATTCTAAAGCTTGCACGTGGTTTTTATAGCGGTCGTCGCAAACATTTTAGAAAAGCTAAAGAGCAATTAGAAAGAAGTTTGGTCTATGCGTATCGTGATAGACGTCGTAAAAAACGAGATTTCCGCCGTCTTTGGATAGTGCGTATCAATGCAGCTTGTAGATTAAATGGTATTAGTTATTCAAAATTTATAAATGGTCTTAAAAAAGCAGGCATTGAGCTTGATAGAAAAATTTTAGCTGATTTAGCGATGAATGACGCAGCTGCTTTTGCTAAAATTGCAGATGCTGCTAAAAAAGCACTTTAATCTTATAGCAAGGCTTTTTAGCCTTGTTTTTCTTTATATATCTTTTTTTAATTTTCTTTTTGCAAAAGATATCTTACTTTTTAAAACTTATGATGAAAAAATCTTTCAAGATAAAAATTTAAGTCATTATTTAATGAGCGAAAAGCTTGATGGCGTAAGGGGAATTTGGAATGGTAAAAGTATGCAAACAAGAGCAAGAAATCCTATAAAACTTCCTCAATTTTTCACAAAGAACTTTCCAAATTTTCAATTAGATGGTGAGTTATGGATACAAAGAAATTCTTTTGAACAAATATCATCTTTAGTGCGTCAAGAAGATACTAATTTACAACACTGGAAAAATGTAACTTATAACGTCTTTGATGTGCCAAATGCTTGCGAAGAATTTAAAATCACTTTATGCACTTTAGAAAATAGATTGCAAATTTTAAGGGATTATTTATCTAAAAATCCTAGTAAATTTATAAGGATAATTCCACAAATTCGCATTAAAAATCAAGAGCATTTAATGCAATTTTACCAAGATTTAATAGCACAAAATGCAGAAGGGGTGATTATAAGAAAAAATGACGCGTTATATGAAAGAAAGCGATCTGATAATGCTTATAAATTAAAGCCTTTTAAAGACGCAGAATGTATGGTAAAAAAACACTATGAGGGCAAGGGCAAATTTGCAGGAAAAATGGGATCTTTATTGTGTGAAGGATATATTGATGGTAAAAAAGTAGAATTTAAAATAGGTTCAGGCTTTAAAGATAAAGACCGCATTAATCCCCCAGCCATTGGATCTATAATCACTTATAAATACACTGGCTTTACTGCCAATAAAAAACCAAGATTTGCTACTTATTTAAGAATGTATAGGTGATTTTTTAGGGTATTAAAGCAAAGATAAATTACAAAACCTATACAAGCAGTAAATATAATGCAAGCACCGCTAGATAGATTAAATATATAACTAAAAATTAATCCCACCAAACAAAATATCAAACTCAAAATACTTGCATAAAACATCATCAATCCGAGTTTTTTACTCAATCCTTCTGCTATAAAACTAGGTATGCTAAGCAAAGCGATAATTAAAATCAAGCCGACAAGTCTTATACTCATAACTATACACAAAGCTATCATAAAGATTAAAATATAATAAAACAAACTAGCATTAATGCCTCTAGTTTGAGCAAATTCATTATCAAAACTAATGATTTCAAATTGTCTATAAAAACAAATAATAAGTATCATAAAGATAAGATCACAAATTAACATTAACAAAAGATCATCATAAGAAACAGCTAAAATACTACCAAATAAATATGCCATTAAATCATTATTATAACCAGGACTTAGATCAATTAAAATAATTCCAATAGCCATACCAAGAGCCCATATAACAGCAATAATACTATCGCTTCTATGAGGATAATATTTGCTTAAATATGCCACCATAAAAGCTAAAATAAGTGTAAATAAACTTGTGCTAAGTAGTATAGGCAAGGCAAAATAAAATGCCATTCCAATGCCACCAAAAGCTCCGTGTGTGATACCACCTGCCATAGAAATAAGTCTATTTATCATCACTAAGCTTCCTACACATCCACAAGCTATGCTAATTAAAATTGAAGCTAAAATTGCGTTTTGAAAAAAATTAAAATTTAAGATTTCAAGCATTGTATCCCTTGCATAAACAAGAATTTAAACTCATTTCCACATCACAAATATGATTGTGATTTTGATATAAATGCTTAATATGATCGATTTTAGCTTGATTTTTAACATTAGTATGTATAAACATTTCTTTATTTAAGTATGCAATTTTATCGCTATATGCTAAGATGATATTAATATCGTGGCTAATGCAGATAATTCCTATATTTTGTTGGTGTAGTTTTTTTAGTAAATCAAAAATTTGCAAAGCATTTTTAGTATCAACATTTGCAGTTGGCTCATCTAGTATAAGTAACTTGCAGGAGCTAACTAAGGCTCTTGCTATGAAAATCCTTTGTCTTTGACCGCCACTTAAAGTATTAATTTGTCTATCCCAAAAATCTTGCATATTAACTTGTTTTAACGCTAAAAGAGCTATTTGTTTATCTTTTTTTGTATAAAAGCCAAAAATTTTTTTATCTACTTGACCCATTAATACTACTTCTAATACTCTTGCAGGAAAATTTACATTTGCTAATGTATTTTGCGGAACATAGCCTATTTGATTTGCTTTTATGTTATTAAATTTTATTTCATTTTTGCTTTTTAAAAGTCCAAGTATGAGTTTGATTAATGTAGATTTTCCACCACCATTTGGACCTATTATAGATAAAAAATCATTACTATCATAATGTAGATTGATATCTTTTAACACGCACTCATTATTGTATGCAAAATTTAAGTTTGTAATCTTAAACAACTCCATTAAAATACACCTGCTTTTGTATTAATAAATAAAAACATACCAAAAAACAACATAGCGATAATTCCTAAGTATTCTAATGTAAGTCTTAAGCGTTCTTGTTTTAAGCTTTTGTGAAATTTATTTGTGCTGATTGCAAATAAAAACAATATAAAACACATTCCTAATGTTATAAACACAGCTGAACTTATAGCATAAAAAAAGCCAAATTCATAAGCAAAAACAAACAATAAAACAACTCCTGGACAAGGCACTAAAGCCGCACTTAGTATAATGCCCCATTCATTGAGTTTGCTATGGTTGCAACAGGTGCAATTTGATTTGTGCTTGTGTAGAATTTTTTTACTTAGCATAAATAAAGCTATAAATATAATACACAAACTAGCAATTTGAGTTAGTATATAACTTGCTTGATTATTGACATCTTTTAATAAATTTTCAAGTAAAATTACACCTATGCTTACGAGTAAAAATGCACTTATAATGTGAATAACACCTATTCTTAAAACAAAATAGAAAATTTTTAAAAGAGAGCTTTTGTGCGTCATAAAATAAGCACTAGTTAGCATTTTTGCGTGGCCTGGAGCACTAGCGTGAAAGACTCCATAAGCAAAAGAAATAGATAATAATATTAAAAAAGTTTTTATATCAAATTCTTTTTGTAATAAATTCTTTATATAAGCGAAAAGTTCATTATTTAGTTGATTTAATTTAAAGAGTAAATTTTGTGATTGTTTAGGAGTATTTTTGCTTTTTTCTGCAAGTGTTAAATCAGGTATTTTTCCTTGATGAATTTGTAAAAACATAAGGTTTAAGTTAGGATTTAAAGCAAGATAATAATTAAAATCAAGTGTCATAAAGCCATCATTTTTAAATTTAAAATTAAAAAATCCTTCATCATCGTGAATTTGTATGCTAAAAGTCGTTTTATCTTTAATAGGTAAATTTAATATAACTTTGTATTCAAAAAATAATTGTGAATTTTTTGTGTATAAAATAGGATCTTTAAATTCTTTTATATAAATAGTATCATCTAGATCGTAAAATTGAAATTGTGTTAAAAAATTTTTAGGCTCTATGTAGTCTAAGAGTGTGTATTTTATATTTACAATTTCATCATCATCAAGCTGATTGTTATAGTTTAAATCATAATTTTCTATCAAAACATTAAAAAATTCTTCTGAAAATTCCCATTTTATATCAATTTGAGTAAGATTTTCTTTACTAGTGTTAAAATCTAAATATACATTTGCAGAAGGTGTATAGGCTGCACATAAAGCACAAGCATATAGACCTTTAAAAGTGAAAAAAAATAAAATAAATAAAATTCTCATTGTAATGCCAGATTGAGAGCATTTACACTTTTTAATAACTCCTCATCCCAGTTTCTTGCAAGATGATTTATAGAAATTATCTTAGCATTTAATTCTTTAGCTAAAGTTTTTACCGCATTTTCTGAAAATCCTGGTTGTATAAAAATTATACGTATATCTTTTTCTTTTGCAAGTGAGATTAAATTTTGCAAATCTTTTGCTTTTGGTTCTTTACCATTAATTTGCACTGGGATTTGTATGAGATTGTATCTTTTTGCCAAATAAGCCCAACTAGGATGATATACAATAAATTCATTTTTTTTGATATTTTGTAATTTTGCTTTGATTTTTTCATCTAATTCATCTAATTCTTTAAGAAAAATTTTTAAATTTTCTTCATAAAATGTTTTATTTTGTGGGAATACTTCACTTAAAGCTTTGCTGATATTTTTAGCTTGAATTTTTACTAAAATAGGATCAAGCCATACGTGAGGATCTTTTTCGTGCTCGTGATCTTTATGATGATCTTCCTCCTCGTGTTCTTCAAAAAGTTCGATATTTTGATTGATATTAACAATTTTTACATTTTTTAAAGTATTTTTAAATTTTTCTTCTAAGATTTTTTCAAGTTCTAAATCAGCTAAAAAATAAATTTTACTTTCTTCTAATTTTTTTAAAATTTGAGGTTTAAATTCTACATTGTGCTCATCTGAATTTTGCGGTATAAGAACATTTATCTCTACGCTATCTTTTGCGATTTTTTCTACGAAAAATGCTTGAGGTGGTATGCTAACACTTACTATAGGTTTAGCAAAAATAAAAACACTACAAATACACAATAATAATATTTTAATCATCACTTCTCCTTAAAAAATCAAAATTATACATAATGCAACTTAGTTGCGACTTAAGTATAAAGTTGCAATTATGGGATTTTTTTGTGCTACAATGCTTTTTTATTTTAAGGTGCAAACAATGGAAGCAGTCAAAATACTAAAAAAATACAATATACCCATAACAACTTTACGCTTAGAAATTTTGCAAATTTTAGCTCTTACTAAAATACCTCTAAGCTATGATCAATTTGATCTTCAAGCTAATAAAACAAGCTTTTATCGCAATATGGAGCTTTTTGAAAAGAGTGGTATTGTGATTAAAAGCGAACTCAATCGTAAAAGTTTTTATGAATTAGCCAATCAAGCAAAAGCCCATTTTGTGTGCGATGTGTGTCATATTATTAGCGATATTAAAATGCCTAAAATTAAAGGTGTAATTAAGAGTGTTGTAGTAAAGGGCATATGTGAAAAATGTGAGGACGGACGATGAATTTATGGGATAAAAAGGCGAAAACTTATACAAGATATGATGAAAAATTAAATGAAATTCAAAAATTAACTTTTGATAAATTAAAGGCTTTAAATATACATTTTGATAATAAATATATTATAGATATTGGCTGTGGGACAGGAGTTTGGACCTTGCATTTAGCTAAAAAAGCAAAGGAAATTTTAGCTATTGATAATGCTAAAGCTATGCTAGAAATTTTAAAACAAGACGCATTAACTCATAATATAAATAATATCAAAACATTAAATATAGACTTTAAAGATTTTTGTGAAAATTATAAATTTTCATTTGATTTGGCCTTTTTAAGTATGTCTCCTGCTTTACAAGAGGAAAAAGATTATGCAAATTTTTTAAATTTAGCTCCTAAAAAAGTATATTTAGGCTGGGCAAGTAAGCGTAAAAGTAGCTTTTTAGATCCTATATTTGAGCATTTTAATACCGAATTTAAAGGTTTTTACAAACAAGACTTTCAAAATTTTTTAGATATTAAAAGTATTCCTTATGAGTGTGAAATTTTTAGTGAAACTAGAGTGGTAAAAAGAGATAAAGAAAGTGCTATGGAAAATGCTTTATGGCATTTGAGTATGAATGGCATTAGCATAAGCAAACAAGACTTAGAGCCTTTTGCAAAAGATGAGGTAGAAGAAATTATAGAAGCTAAGATAAAGTTAATTGTTTGTTGATATAAGGAAAATTAATTTTATAAATAAGGGTAATTAATGCAAGATAAAAACATAGAGCAAAACGAGCTTTATAAGACGATATGGAAGGTTGCAAATGAGCTAAGAGGGGCAGTTGATGGCTGGGATTTTAAGCAATATGTGCTAGGGATAATGTTTTATCGCTATATCTCTGAAAATCTTACCCGATATATTAATATCAATGAGCACAAATACAATAGCAAGGATTTTGATTATGCCAAACTCTCTGATGAGCAGGCAAGCAATATAAGAGATACTATTATCAAAGAAAAGGGTTTTTTCATCTCTCCAAGCGGGCTTTTTGTAAATGTAGTTAAAAATGCACAAAATGATGAGAATCTAAACACAACGCTTGAAAATATATTTAAAAATATTGAGCACTCAAGCATTGGAACAACTTCAGAGGATAATGTCAAGGGCTTATTTGCGGATTTAGATGTTAATAGCAATAAGCTTGGAAATAGTGTCAAAACAAGAAATGAAATGCTAAATAAGCTTCTTAATGCAATCAATGCAATGGAGCTAAGAGAGTATCAAAACAGCACTATTGATATATTTGGCGATGCTTATGAGTATCTTATGGGTATGTATGCAAGCAGTGCGGGTAAAAGTGGAGGGGAGTTTTTCACCCCTCAAGAGGTAAGCGAGCTTCTTGCACGCATTGCAATTGGTGATCAAAAATCACTTAATAAGGTTTATGATCCTTGCTGTGGGAGCGGTTCTTTACTCCTTAAATTTGCCAAAGTGCTAGGCAAAGAAAATGTAAAAGATGGCTTTTATGGGCAAGAAATCAACCTAACCACTTATAATCTTTGTCGTATTAATATGTTTTTACACGATATTAATTATAATAAATTTAATATCGCACACGGCGATACCCTTCTTGATCCAAAGCATCAAGATGATGAACCTTTTGATGCTATAGTCTCTAATCCTCCTTATTCTACAAAATGGGTAGGAGATGCAAATCCCTTGCTTATCAATGATCCTAGATTTGCCCCTGCTGGGGTGCTCGCCCCTAAAAGTAGTGCGGATTTAGCCTTTAGTATGCATATGCTTTCTTATCTTTCTGCCAAAGGCACTGCTGCTATTGTAGAGTTTCCCGGTGTGCTTTATCGCACAGGAGCAGAGAGAAAAATCAGAGAATATTTAGTCAATAATAATTTTGTAGATTGTGTTATCGCACTTCCTGCTAATCTTTTCTTTGGGACAAGTATTGCAACTTGTATTTTAGTGCTAAAGAAAAATAAAAAAGATGCAAAAACGCTCTTTATCGATGGGAGTGCAGAGTTTGTTAAAGATGGTAAGAGAAACAAACTCACAGAGCAAAATATCTCTAATATTTTAAGAATCTATAAAGCAAGAGAGGAGCAAAAGCATTTTTCAAGTCTTGCTTGTATGGAGCAAATACAACAAAATGATTATAATCTTTCAGTCAATCGCTATGTAGAGCAAGAAAATACAGAGGAAATCATTGACATCAAAGCACTAAATCAAGAAATCAAAGAGATTGTAAAAAGGCAAACAAGTCTAAGAAAAAGTCTGGATTCTATAATCGAGGAATTGGGGGAATGAAAGAGTTTAAAGTATCCTCGCCCAAAGGAGCACGGGCTATTCATAGCCCTGAGATCTCTAAACTGGGAAAAATTATAGCATTTTTAGGCAAAGCCTTGCAAGAAAATAAAATAGAGCAAATGATAAACTTAGCCACATTGCTAAGATTTAAAAAGGTTTAAGATGAATAAAATAGAGCAATTGATTGAAAAGCTTTGTCCTAATGGCGTAGAGTTTAAGGCGTTTAAAGAAATTGGCGTGTATGTAAGAGGGGTTACATATAAAAAATCTCAAGAAATACCAAATTGCGATAATGGTATAAAAGTGCTAAGGGCAAACAATATTGATATTTTTTACAATAGATTAAATTTTAATGACATAAAGACAATAAGCAGTTTAGTTAAAATTAAAGAAAACCAATATCTAAAAGAAAACGATATTTTAATTTGTGCTGGAAGTGGAAGTAAAGAACATATAGGAAAAGTTGCTTTTATCTCTCAAGATTTAAACTATGTTTTTGGTGGTTTTATGGGGGTTTTAAAAATTAATAATCCATTGGTAAGTAGTCGCTATGCTTTTCATATTTTAACAAGTTCAATTTTTAAAATTCATTTAAATAAAGAACTTGCTTCTACGACTATCAATAATTTGAGCTCTACGATAATAAATGATTTCAAAATCCCCATTCCACCTTTAGAGATTCAGCAAGAAATTGTAAGAATCCTAGATACTTTCACAGAACTTAATGCAGAACTTAATACAGAACTTAATACACGCAAAAAGCAATATAGCTATTATCGTAACTATTTGCTAGATTTTGGAACACCGGAGAATCCAAAAAATGGCGTAGAGTTTAAGGCGTTGGGGGAGGTGTGTAAAATTTATAAAGGAAGCCAACTTAACAAAATGTTGCTTTATAGTAATGGTAAATATCCTGTAATAAATGGTGGCATTTTGCCTTCTGGATATTGGGATAATTTCAATGAGGAGGCTAATACAATTACAATCAGTCAAGGAGGGGCTTCTGCTGGCTATGTGAATTTTATAATTTCGCCTTTTTGGGCTGGTGCGCATTGCTATGTTATTAAGCAAAAATATAATGATGTATTATATAGGTATGTTTATTTCTTTTTAAAAAAATGTCAAAATTTAATGATGAAATCACAATTTGGAGCGGGTATCCCTGCATTGAATAAAAGTGATATTGAATCTCTAAAAATCCCCATTCCACCCTTAGAGATTCAGCAAGAAATTGTAAGAATCCTAGATCAATTTGAAGCCCTTACAAGTGATTTGTGTCAAGGCTTACCCGCAGAGATAGAAGCAAGAAATAAGCAATATGAGTATTATAGAGCTAAGTTATTAAGTTTTAAAGAATTATAAGGAGAAGTTATGCAAAACCCCTATGAGCTTTTGTGTCAAAGTGATTTAAGCACCGTTGTTTATGAGTATGAGCCTAGTTTATCAAGAGATGATACTTATCAAAGTGAAGCACAATTAGAAAAAGAATTTATTGGGATTTTATGCAAGCAAGGTTATGAGTATGTGAAGCTAACTAATATCAAAGAGCTTGAAGCCAACCTAAAAGAGCAAATTCAAAGGCTTAATAATTTTAGCTTTAGCCCCAAAGAATGGGAGGAATTTTATAAGGGATATATCACAAATGATAAAGAGGGCTTTAAAGAAAAGGCAAGAAAGATTCAGCAAGATTATATCTATACGCTAAAGCTTGAGAATGGTCTAAGCAAAAATATTAAATTACTTGATAAAAGCAATATTTTTAACAATCACTTACAAGTGATCAATCAATACCAAGTGCAAGGAAAATATAAAAACCGCTATGATGTGAGTGTGCTTATCAATGGACTTCCTCTTGTGCATATTGAGCTTAAAAAAAGAGGCGTAGCACTCAAAGAGGCTTTTAATCAAATCAAGCGTTATGCCAAAGATAGCTTTTGGGCTGATGGAGGGATTTTTGAGTATGTGCAAATTTTTGTTATCAGTAATGGCGTGCATAGTAAATACTACTCAAATACCACTAGGCAAACAGCACTAGGTAAAAAGGTAGATAGCTTTGAATTTACAAGCTTTTGGACTGATGCACGCAATAAGGTGATTTTAGATTTAGTTGATTTTGCTAAGACCTTTTTTGCAAAACATACCTTACTTAATCTTTTAATGCGTTATTGTGTTTTTACAAGTAATGAGGATTTGCTTGCGATGCGTCCTTATCAAATCGTAGCAACAGAGGAGATTCTCAAAAAAATCAATATCTCTCATTGTAATAAGAAATATGGCAATGTTGGAAATGGGGGTTATATCTGGCACACTACAGGCAGTGGCAAAACACTTACAAGCTTCAAAACCGCACAGCTTGCAGTAGGATTGCCTTATATAAGTAAGGTTTTGTTTGTGGTGGATAGAAAAGATTTGGATTATCAAACGATGAAAGAATACGATAAATTTCAAAAAGATAGTGCAAATTCCAATGCCAATACAAGCATTTTAAAAAAGCAATTAGAAGATCCAAATGCAAAAATCATCATCACCACCATTCAAAAGCTTGATAAATTTATCAAAGCCAATGCAGGACATCAAGTCTTTGAGGAAGAAGTTGTAATGATTTTTGATGAGTGCCACCGCTCGCAACTTGGCTTGATGCACAAGGCTATTATTAGGGCGTTTAAAAAATATCATCTTTTTGGATTCACAGGCACGCCTATTTTTGTGCAAAATTGTGATAAAAATAATCCCAAAGGCACAACAGAGGAAAAATTTGGCGCTTGCTTACATCGCTATACCATTATTGATGCGATTAATGATAAGAATGTCTTGCCCTTTAAGGTAAGCTATGTTAATACCATAAAAGAAAAAGAAAATATCATAGATAAAGAAGTGCGGGCTATTGATACACAAAAAGCACTTTTAGATGATCGTAGAATTAAAAAGATTGCTAAATATATTTTAGATAATTTTGCACATATTACAAAGCATAAGGAAAGTTATACATTTCATAAGCTTGAAAATATCCAAGAGCTTGTAAAAAATTTCAAAAAAGTAAAGGAAAAAAGGGTGCAAAGCCTTATGAGTGGGTTTAATTCTATCTTTGCTTGCTCTGGGATTGATGCGCTTAAAAAATATTATCAAGCTTTTAAAAGTATGGAGCATCAACTTAAAATAGCCTGCATTTTTAGCTATAGCCCTAATGAGGATTTTGATGGATTAGATGATGAGAATAATGAAGGAGTGCAGGGGCTAGATTCTAACTCAAGGGATTTTTTAGAAAATGCGATAAGAGATTATAATGCAATGTTTGCAACAAATTATGATACTTCAGATAAGGGATTTCAAAACTATTATAAAGATGTCTCTTTGAGAATGAAAGATAGAGAGATTGATATTTTAATCGTAGTAAATATGTTTCTTACAGGTTTTGATGCCACTACACTTAATACGCTTTGGGTGGATAAAAATCTAAAATATCACGCCCTTATACAAGCTTTTTCAAGGACAAATAGAATCTTAAATAGTGTAAAGACTTTTGGAAATATTGTTTGTTTTAGAAATTTAGAAAATGATCTTAATGATGCTCTTAGTCTTTTTGGCAATAAAGATTCTAAGGGCATTGTATTGCTTAGAAAATATCAAGATTATTATTATGGCTATGTTGAAAATGGCAAGGAATATGAGGGTTATGAGGCTTTGATAGGGCGTTTGCGTGAGCACTTTGCTTTGGGAGAGCAAATCATTGGTCAAACAAAACAAAAAGAATTTATCAAGCTTTATGGAAAAATCTTAAAAATGAGAAATATTTTAGAATGCTTTGATGAATTTAGAGAGGATAAGCTTATTTCTCAAAGGGATTTACAAAATTATCAAGGAATGTATCTTGATTTGTATCGTGAGCTTAGAGGATTAGGAGATAGCAAGGAAAAAGAAGAAATTAATGATGATATTGTATTTGAAATTGAGCTTATTAAGCAGATTGAAATTAATATTGATTACATCTTAAAGCTTATTAGAGATTATGCACAGGCAAAAACTAAGGAGCATAAGGGAGTGATTAAGCAAGAAATTGAATCAGGACTTAGTGCAAGTTTATTAATGCATAATAAAAAGGACTTGATTTTAGAATTTGTAGAGAGCATAAACCCTCAAAGTCAAGATGTGATTTTAGATTTTGAAAACTTTATTGCACAGGCAAGATCAAGGGAATTTGAAGAGCTTTTAAACGAGCATAAACTCCAAAAGCAAGAGGCTTATGAGTTTGTCAAGAGGGCTTTTGAGTATGGGCATATGGATTTTACGGGCACAGAATTTCCCAAAGTGCTTCCAAAAGAGCATTCCTCATTCTTTAGCAAAAACTCTAATCGCGAGGCGACAAAAGAAAAGATTTCAAGGGTGCTAATGCAATTTTTTGAGAGATTTTATAGCATTTCAAGCTCTGTATTTGGAGATAATGATGAGTAAAGAGCAAAAACAAGAAAAGCAACAAGAGGGTGGAAAAATTTTTTTCTATCAAGGAGTAAAAGAAGTTGGGGGAAATGATGAAAAAAAGTTAGAAATTATTAAAACAAAACTTGTTGATTTATTTAATATCAAAAACATCAATTTTCTCTTTGGTGCTGGAGTGAGTAATAACGCAATCCCAACAATGAATGAATTACAAGAAAAAGTTCAAAAAGAGATCAGAGAAAAAGAGCTGATAGAAGTTTTTTTAGAAGTTAAAAAAGAAAATAGTCGCAATTTAGAAGAAATCTTAGAAATTCTTTATTCTGGGCAGTCGTATTTTGAAAAAACATCACAAACTGATAATTCTAGGCTTAAAAATATTAAAAAGCTTATTGAAAAAATTGAAAATACAATTTTTGAAGCAATTAATATTGATTGTTTTGCGAAAAAAGATGTTATGCAAAATTATAAAAATTTTTATCAAAAGGTAATGTATCGTAATAAGGAACTTAATCAGATCAATGTATTTACAACAAATAATGATTTATTTAATGAAATGGCGCTAGATAGCTTAAACATTGATTATAACAATGGCTTTGGCGGTGGTTTAATTCGCTCTTTTAATCCTGCAAGATTTGAATATATTTTTTCAAAGAGAATGGATGAGAGTATGCAAAAGTATGAGCCTATTAACCATATGGTTTATTTGTATAAATTGCACGGATCGATCAATTGGATTGTTAAGTCAAATGATTCTTTTTTTGATATTCAAGAAATTAGTATTCAACCAAAGCAACAAAAGCCAAATGAAAGTTTGCTTATTTATCCAACACCTTTAAAGGAAAGCAAGAGTCTTACTTCTCCTTATACAGATATGATTAGAGAGTTTCAAAAGAAATTATCTTATCCTCATAGCGTGCTTTTTATTATCGGGTATAGTTTTAGTGATGAACATATTAATTCTATTATTTATAGAGCACTTGCTTCAAATGCTTCATTGTCTATTGTTGTTTTTGCAGATAAAAATAAGATCCAAAAAAAAATCTGCGAGATAGATGATAGAAGAATTTATACAATTTATGGAAAAGAGCAAAATAATAAGACAATTCATTACTTTGATTACATTGTAGAGAATTTTATTCCTCATATAGATGAAGAGCAAGACAAAGAGATGCTTGAAAGATTTATCAAGGCTTTGAAACAGGAAGGCAAAATAAATGAGGGTGAAAAATGAAAATTGGCAAAATCACTTCAATACAATTTAATCAATTTAAGGTGCAGATCTTTTCTGACATCAAGGGTGGCTCACTTAATGTCAAGGGAGAGGTTTATTATTTTGGAAATATTGGTAGCTATCTTAAAACAACAAATACATTGGGAGAGACAATTATTTGTGAAGTGATTGCAATTTTTGATTCTGATGCAAAAAATGTGCAACAAACTTTTAATATTGGAGGAAATAGGGAGTTGCTTTTAAAGCCAATTGGGACTTATCAAAACAAAAATTTTTCACTAGGAATTGGAATCTATCCTAGCCTTTATAGTGATGTAAAACTTGTAAAAAGCGAAGATTTAAATCATATTCTTGTGCAACAAGGCGATAATTATAGATTTGAGTTAGGCATTAGCAAGAATCTTATTAATTATCGTGTTGAAATAGGGATTGATAGTTTTTTCAACATTCATTCAGCTATTCTTGGAAGCTCTGGGAGTGGGAAATCAAATACAATTGCCCATATTCTTCAATCTATTTATAAAAACAAAAACCCTTCTGTAAGCGGGGCTAGAATCATTATTTTTGATGTGAATGGTGAATACAAGCAAGCATTTCAAGAAGGATTTAGCAATGATATAAAAATAAAATACTTTAAGCCAAATATTAAAAACCAAGAAGATGGATATAAACCCTTTTATATGCCGCATTTTTTGATGAATTTAGATGAGTGGAGTGCTTTTCTTTTGGCTACTGATGCCACACAAAAGCCATTTTGGGATAAGGTATTACAAGAGGCATATCGATTTTATAAGATTTCAAATTCCAATGCTAAGCAAGAAAAATACATCAATTATCTAAGACATAAGCTTTGTTTTTTGGCAGAACAAACTTTAAAACAAACAGATTCAGATACAGTGATAGTTACAACAACATTTTCTCTTCTGTCAAAAATCATTAGTCTTGTTAAAGATATGCATCTACAAAATAAGAATGAATTACAGGAGATTATCCAAGATGCAGAAAATTTGCGTGAGCATTGCAAGATAAATTTTGGAAAACAAGATGAAAGATTGTCTAAAGTCTTAGAAAAAATTAAAGAAAAAGTTAAATCTGATGAGCTTAGGGAAATTTATGAGCAAAAAATCAAAAATGAGGCGTTTTTTGATTATAAGTTTTTAAAAATCTCTACAGAGTTTGTTTTGCTAGATGAGGAAGTAAGAGGTAATAAAATGATGCGAGGATATGTTTCAACAATGCTTAATCGTTTAGATTACTTTCTTGAAAATTCAGAATGTGATTTTATGAGAGAAAATAGTAATAATATAAAAGATAAGCAAGGATTTATGCATTTTCTTTGGGGTAAAGAGGGAGAAGAAAATCAACTAATAATCATTGACACAAGTGAGTTAGAAACAAATATTTTAGAAACACTTACAAGCGTTGTTTCAAGATTAATTTTTACAGAAAAGAAAAGAGAAAAAGGCGAGGGAAGGAGAAAAAATCCTGTGCATCTCATTTTAGATGAAGCACACCGATATATTAGAAAAGATTATAAATATTTGCTCAAAGATAACATCTTTGAGCGCATTGCGCGAGAAGGGAGAAAATATTCACTTTATCTTTTGATTTCTTCACAAAGACCTGCTGAATTATCAGAAACGGTTTTGTCTCAATGTGCAAATTTTATTATTCATCGCATTCAAAATGAAAATGATATGCGTCATATTTATTCTGTTTTGCCTTATTTTTCAGATGATTTTGTCAATAAAATCAAACAATCCGTTCCTGGTGAAGCGTTGGTTTTTGGGAATTGTGTTCCAATGCCTATGCATATTAAGATTTATAAATCTAATCCTGAACCACATAGTAAAAATTGTGAAATCTCAAAAGAATGGTTTAGGATACGAGATACTTAGCAATATTTATTTTAAATTTATTTTTGTATTTTTCAAATACTTGAACTATGTATTTACAAGCAGGGTTATAGTAAATATAAGCTTAAAAAACATAAAAATCTAAAGCAAGTGATGAAATGATGATTTCATTTTTATCGTTTAAATTTAATAAAATAAAATTTAAATAATCTGTTAAGATGATATTTGGGCTTAATTTTGTGTATTTTCTAATTTGCTCACTTTTTATAATAACGTCAAGATTTTCATTTACTCTTTTATTTTCTATGTAGCCTAGCGTTAAAAAATCTTTTGTAACTAAAAAATCAGGAGCACCTCTGCCTTCTTTGTCGTTGTTTGGCTCTTGTTTGATGTAAATTTGATTTGCTTTGTCTTGAGTTTGTTTTATGGAATTTAAAAAATTTTCTAAAGCACTGCGGTGTGTGTGTTCTTTATCGCTTGGGGAGATATTTTTGATTGCTTCTAGATAGGTTTTTAGCATTAATTTCCTTTTAATTTACAACTTTAAATTCTAAATTCTTTCCTGCCATAAATGGCACTACATCGCCGTATTTTTGAGGCACTTGCCATTCTTGTTTCTCTAAGGTGATGATTTTATCTTTTTCAAATTTAAGATTATGGATTTTACAAGCATTATCACTAATGAATTTTTGTAAATTTACTTCATTTGAATTTTTTTCAAAAAGTTCAGCTAGTATCACGAGTGCCACAGGTGCGCTAAATACTCCAGCAGCACAGCCACAACACTCTTTTGTGTGCAATAAATGAGGTGCGCTATCGCTACCAAACATAGCTTTTTCATAGCCACTAAAGGCAAGCTCGCAAAGTGCTTCTTTGTCTTCATAGCGTTTTGCTATAGGCTTGCAAAATAAATGCGGATCCATTTTGCCACCTATTACATCATCAAGTGTTATGATTAAATGGTGTAAGGTTATAGTTGCATATAAGTTCTCATAATCTTTTAGTAAATTGCATAAAACTTTAGTAGTAATATGCTCCATAATTATCTTTAAATTTGGAAAATTTTTAGCTAAATTTTCATAGATTTTTGCAAAATTTGCTTCTCTATCCATAACAAAATCATTGGTTTCGCCATGGACTAGCAAAGGTATATTTAAATCACTCATAGCATTTAAAGTAGGTTTTAATTTTTCTAAATCAAAGCTTGAAATTCCATTATCAGAATTTGTTGTTATGCCAGCAGGATAAAGCTTGATAGCAAATATTTCATTTTTAGCAAGCTCTAAGAATTTTTCCTCATAATTTTGAAAAAAAAGAGTCATAAAAGGCGTAAAATCTTCATCTAAGCACGCTTTTAAAATACGATTTTTGTAAGCTTTTAAATCATTTAAATTCGTCAAAGGTTGTATTAAATTTGGCATTATAACACCAGCTTTAAAATCTTTCGCACTTAGTGGTGCTACTAAAGTTAAAACCTCTTCATCTCTTAAATGTAAATGCATATCTAGTGGATTTTTAAGTATCATTTTTTTCTCCTATTTTAGTTTATATAAACCATTTTTGAGTTTTTCTAGCAAAGCCTTTTCCTCTAAAAATTTAAAAGTATTGATTATAGTAGGTTTGCTTATATTTAATTTTTTACTAAGCTCTTCAATGCTAATAAAAACAAAACCATTTTCATCGGCATTTAAAGCTAAAAATTCTATAAGCTCAAAACGTTTTTTTCCATGAATTTTTTCACATAAAATTTTAACACGCTTATCCATATAAAAGCCATTTGATTAAGATAAAACACCAAGTGCTTATAGCAAATAATACACTAAAAAATACCCCCGCACTTGCACAATCTTTTGCTTTTTTAGCTAGTAAGTGAAAATCATTTGTGCAAAGATCTACGCAAGCTTCTATGGCGGAATTTAAAGCTTCTATGATTAAAATCAAAACTAATACAAAAATCAATACAAAATGCTCTATAAAATTTATAGGCAAAAAAAGACTTATTATAATTAAAGGTATGATTATCAATGTTTCTATCTTAAAAGCCATCTCATCTTTAAATAAAAATTTAATTCCACTTAAAGCATAAGAGGTATTTTTAAATAGGGAATAATTTGGCTTCATTAAGGATTTTCCTTTAAATTTTTACTAAATAAATCATAATTTTTTTCATATTCACTGGTATTGATATTAAAATATCCCAACAAACTTGAAAAAAGGTTATCATGAGATAGTTTATAATCTTTTTTAGCTTTTAATGTTTTGCTTAAATTAGTATCATTGCTCCAGAAAATCATAGGTATATGAGTTTGCTCTTTTGGAGCTATAAAATAAGGCATTCCATGAAGGTAAATTCCATTTTCTCCTAAACTTTCACCATGATCTGACATATAAAGCAAGGAAGTTTCTTGAGTGGAATTTTGTTTTAGCATATTTATAAGACTTTTTATAATAAAATCAGTATATAGTAAAGTATTATCATAAGTGTTAAATAATTCTTCTTGAGTGCATTTTTGTAATTCATTAGTATCGCAAGTTGGGGTAAATTTTTTAAATTCATCAGGGTAGCGTTTAAAATACGATGGCCCGTGAGAACCTTGTAAATGAACGATAATGATTTTGCTTGAAGTTGTGTTTTCTAATTCTTTTTTAACTAATCCGAGCAAACTTTCATCATAATTTTCTGAAATAATTTTATTTTTGATACGATTGCAATTTCCTTTACAACCTCCAGAATTATTATCAAGCCAAATACTTTGCACTCCAACTTTTTGCAAAATATCTAAAATATTTTCTTCATATAAATTATCATTAAAAGTTTCTTTTTTATGCCTTGAAAACATACAAGGTAAGCTTTTTGCAGTAGCTGTTCCGCACGAACTTACTTGATTAAAATATATGAGATTTTCTTCGTTTTTTGTGTAAAAATTAGTGTCGTTATTGGTGTATCCGCCTAAGGAATAATTTGCTGCTCTAGCGGTTTCTCCAACGACTAAAATCATAATTTTTTTAGGGTCTTTTTCCCATTTGGCATCTGAGGCTATAGTTTGGAGGTATTTTTGTGAGGCAAGCTTTAATTTTATGTATTTAATACTTGAATAAATTTGATAAAAAGGAGTGTTATAGACTCTTATTTCATTATAAGTTCTTAGAAAAGGTATGATATTTTTTGAAAAAATACCAAGTAAGCCAAAAACAATAATAAAAGCTACTAATATAGTATAAAATTTAATCAATAAATGTTTTTTAAAATTACAATAATGAATTTTTATTTTGATGATAAAAAAAGTAGGGATAATAAAAGTAAAAAATATATATAAAAACATTTTAATATTTAGCAAGTCAAACACTTCTTTTGTATCAGTTTGCATAGCATTTTTAATCATATCACTATCAATAATCACGCCATAATTTAACATAAAATAACTACTAATTGAACTTACCGCAGTAAAAAAAATCATTAAAATTTTGCTAAGATAAGGTAAAAATAATAAGGCAAAAATCCCAACTAATAACCCAAAATAAATAACAATATACAATATCACATAATAACCATCATTATTAGCGTATAAGTTATTGTAAATGTAAGAAAATAATTTAAAATTTATAGCACTAATATAAATAGCACTAATAAGCACGAATTTAAGCCAAGAGATATTAAAAATTTTCATATTTTCCTTTCAAACAAATAAAGATTATAAATTAAAATAGTTAATTTATATTATTAGCTTTATGATATGATTATGATTTTTTAAGGATAATTATGAAATTACTTTCGTGGAATGTAAATGGCTTAAGAGCTATTTGTGATAAGAATGCATTAGACTGGATAGAAGAAGAAAATATTGATTTTATAGGTTTTCAAGAAATAAAAGCACACGAAGAGAAATTTCCAAAAAGAATTTATGAATATAATTTTAATCATATGTATTTTAATAGTGCCAAAAGGGCTGGCTATTCTGGTGTTATGAGTTTGTGTAATTTTGATTGTGAAACTAAAAAGTGTGAATTTTTTGATGATGATGAGGGTAGGGTTTTAGAGCATAGATTTAAAAATATTGTGCTTTTTAATATTTATTTTCCAAACGGACAAAAAGATGATGAGCGTTTAAAATTTAAGATGAAATTTTACACTGATTTTTTAGTTTATTTAGATAAGCTTTTAAAGGAAGGCAAAGAGATTATCATCTGTGGTGATGTCAATACTGCTCATAAGGAGATTGATTTAACACACCCTAAGGCAAATGCCAATACCTCTGGATTTTTGCCTATGGAGCGTGCTTGGATTGATGATTTATTAGCACTTGGTTTTATTGACACTTTTAGAGCAATTAATGGGGATATAAAAGAAAAATATTCTTGGTGGAGCTATAGAATGAAAGCTAGAGAAAGAAATGTAGGCTGGAGAATTGATTATTTTTTTATATCTAATAATTTAAAAAATAAGCTTAAAAATGCTTTTATAAAAGATGATATTTTAGGTTCTGATCACGCTCCTGTAGGGATAGAATTAGATATTTAAAAAGTTTTAATTATTTGCCTAAGAAATTATAAAATTAATCAATCATTAAGTAATAAAAATATACAATTACCTCTTTTAAAATGGCCCATTCGTCTAGCGGTTAGGACATCGCCCTTTCACGGCGGTAACACGAGTTCGAGTCTCGTATGGGTCACCACTTCGTATCTTCTAGCTATTATAAAGAGTTATTTAGTTTTTAATTTATCTGTGTTAAAATTATTTGCATAAAATTTAAATATTAAGGAGAAAGATATGTTTGAGTTAAGAAAATTACCTTATGAAGTAGATGCTTTTGGGGATTTTTTAAGTGCTGAAACTTTTTCTTTTCATTATGGAAAACATCATCAAGCTTATGTAAATAATCTAAATAATCTTATCAAAGATACTAAATTTGAAGGCAAAGATTTAGTTTATATTATTAAAAATTCAGATGGTGGTATTTTCAATAATGCAGCACAAGTTTATAATCACGATTTTTATTTTGATTGCATAAAGCCAAAAGTATGTTGTGGCTGTGGTTGCTCTTTATATGAATCATTTAAAATGGCAGTTGAAAAAGATTTTAATTCAATGGAAAATTTAAAAGATGAATTCATAAAAGGTGCAACAGGAGTTTTTGGGTCAGGGTGGTTTTGGCTAGTTTATAATATTAAAAACAAAAAGCTAGAGCTTGTTGGGACAAGTAATGCAGCTACACCTATTACAGAAGATAAAATTCCACTTTTAGTGGTAGATATTTGGGAGCATGCTTATTATATTGATCATCGTAATGCTCGCCCTGTGTATTTAGAAAAATTTTATACACATATAAATTGGGAATTTGTGTCTAAAGCTTATGAGTGGGCCGTTAAAGAAGGTATTAATTCTGTAAGTTTTTATGCTAATGAATTACACCCTGTAAAATAACACAAATTTTTAATAAATTCCACTGAAATTATATGTGGAATTTATTGTTATTATTGACTTAGAATGCAATAATACAGCATTTAATTTATTATTTTTATTTGATTATATTTTATTAATACTTGCAAAATTTAGATTTATAGATTGATATTTTATTATAAAATATAGCTATTCTAAAATAATCCCTTCATTTAATATCACTTCTCCTATGATATAAGCATTTGAATTTTCTAAAATTTTACTCACATTAGCAGGATTTACTACCATTACCATTCCTACGCCCATATTAAAACTTCTATACATTTCATTTTCTTCTACGCTTTGACCTATTTGATAAAATATTTCTTGAGTTTTTAAATGGTGCTTTTTAATCACTGCTCCAATACCTTGTGGGAAAATTCTAGGTAAATTTTCTACCAATCCACCGCCTGTAATATGTGCTAAAGCATTGATATAAGGCTTTAATTTTAAAAAATCTTTTACATAAATTTTTGTAGGCTCAAGCAAAATATCAATTAGCGTTTTATCCCCTATTTTATCATCAAATTTAAGTTTTTGCACTTCAAATAATACTTTTCTAGCTAGAGAATATCCATTAGAATGAAGACCACTGCTAGGTAAAGCTAATAAAATATCACCATTTTTTACAAAAACTCTTCTATCTATTTCGTCTTTTTCAGCCATTCCTACCGAAAAACCAGCTAAATCAAAATCTCCTATATGATACATACCAGGCATTTCTGCGGTTTCTCCTCCTATTAAAGCACATTTTGCTTTTTTGCACCCATTTGCTATACCCATTACAACTTTTTTAGCATTTTCAACTTCTAATTTTGCACTTGCATAATAATCTAAGAAAAAAAGTGGAGTAGCAAAATTACAAATTAAATCATTCACACACATTGCCACTAAATCTTCACCTATGGTGTTGAAATTTTGTGCATCAATTGCAAGACGTAGCTTTGTCCCAACTCCATCAGTCGCAGCTAACATTACGGGATTTTTAAAACCTTGTGGCATAGCAAAAGCACCTGAAAAAGAGCCTATTCCACCTAAAACATTTTCATTAAAAGTTTCTTTGACTATAGGCTTTATAGCCTCCACAAAGGCATTGCCATTATCTATACTTACTCCAGCATCTTCGTAGCTTATATTCATTTATATTCCTTTAAGAATTTAAAGGTATTTTAGCTAAAAATCTTTTAAGGCTAAATTATGCAAAATGCTTATTTTGTAACTTCAAGTATAGCAGGTGGAAAATCAACCTTTATCAAAATAGTTAAAAATTTAGGATTTGATACTATAAGTGCTGATGAAATTACTCATATGTTATTAAATAAAAATGCACAATGTATTGCAAAACTTTTTGATGATTTGATTTTAAATATTGATGGTAGTGTAGATAGAAAAAAACTTGGAAATATAATTTTTAACGATTTATTTGCTAAAGAAAAATTAGAAACTTTCATTCATCCAAAAATTAAAGATGAAATTTTAAAACAAGCTATAAAAATTGATAAAAAAAATAAAGCTTTTTTTATAGAATTACCATTATTTTTTGAAAATAATAATTATCAAAATTTAGGGAAAAGTATTTTAATTTATGCACCAAGAGAGCTTTTGCTTCAAAGACTTATGTTAAGAGAATGTATAAGTAAAGATGAAGCATTAAATAAGATAAATTCCCAGCTTGACATAGAAAAAAAGAAACAAATGGCTGATTATGTAGTAGAAAATATATATAGTTATAAAATATTTGAAAAAAGTGTGTTAAATTTTTTAAAATACAACTTAAAGGTTATTGTGTGAAATATTTTAAATATTGTGCTAGCGGAAATGATTTTATTATATTTGCAGATGAAGAAAAAAAAGATAGATCTAAAATAGCACAAATTCTTTGTAATAGATACGAGGGCATAGGTGCAGATGGGTTAATAGCGATAATCCCTCATAAAAGGTATGATTTTCAATGGCAGTTTTATAATTGTGATGGAAGTGAAGCAAATATGTGCGGTAATGGCTCAAGAGCAGCAGCACATTTTGCACATCATTTTTTAAAGAAATCTAAATATTTAAATTTTATTACCGGTGCAGGACTTATTAAATCTTATGTAGAAGATGATATGGTTGAAGTTAAATTAAGTAGTGTTGAAAATATTAAAGAAGCCTTTAAATACAAGCAAAAGCAGTGGCAATTATGCGATACAGGCGTCCCTCATCTTGTAACTTTTGTAAATGATTTAAATGATTTTGATGAAAAAATATGCAAAGAACTTCGTCAAAAATATAATGCGAATGTAAATTTTGCTAAAATTGTAAATGATAGATTGCTTATGGTAAGAACATTTGAACGAGGTGTAGAAAGTGAAACCTTAGCGTGTGGAACAGGTATGAGTGCGTGTTTTTATTTAGCACAATTAGATGAAAAAGTTAAATCAGAAGTTACAATAAAGCCAAAAAGTGGCGAGGAATTATTTTTTAGATTTGAAGAAAATCAAATATTTTTTAAAGGAAAGGTAAAGTATTGTTTTGAAGCTAATTATAATTTTTCTTATTAATTGTATTTTATTACAAGCTAAATTTATCCCAGGTTTTGATGAAAGTTTTTATACTCTTGATATTAATCAAAAAAGAGAAGTATTTATAGGAAAAATTAACACCTTGCTTGATAATTCTTTTAAAAATATAGAAAATGAACAAGAATTTGTAAATAATTTTTTTAATGAAGCATTAAAATTAAATTTTAGAAATTTAAATCAAACAGCTTTAAATAGATTGATAGAACTAAAGGAAAAATACAGAATAAAAAATTTATACGACATACAAGAGTATCAAAAAAAAATTCAAAAAATCCCTAAATCTTTGGCCATAGCTCAAGCTATTATAGAAAGTGCTACCGGAACGAGTCGTTTTGTAAAAGAAGCAAATAATCTTTTTGGAGAATGGACTTGGGGAGAAAAAGGTTTAGTGCCTAAAGAAAGAAGTTTAAATAAAACACATAAAATTAGAATTTTTGATACTTTAGAAGAAAGTGTTGATTCTTATGTTTTGAATTTAAATCGTCATTATGCTTATGAAGATTTTAGGATATGGCGTCAGAGTATATTAAAAAAAAGAGAAAAACTAGATGGCAAAGAAGCAGCTAGATATTTAGAAAAATATTCTGAAATAAAAAATAAATATATCCAGTTAATTTTAGCTATCATAAAAAAACATAAATTAGATAAATTTGATTAATTTCCTAAAGCCCACTCATCAAATGGAAGCAGTAAAATTCTAACCCCATTGATAAAAAATTCAGTATTTTGCGAAAGTGTGATAACAAAAATCGAAGAAATCTTAAGATGATTTTTACTAAGAATTTTTTTAATTTTTAATAAAATTAAATCTTTATCTTTAAAAGGTAAGCACAAAAAAGCAATTTTTAAATTTGGGATATAAAAATCAAAATATTTAGTATAAAAAATTTCTTGTTTAAATTTAAACATTTCATTTAAAACTAAATTTTCAAACAAAGCATTAAAATCTTTTTGTATGCTTAAAGAGTTTTTTAAAGAAAAATCCCAAAAATATACTTTTTTTAAGTTTTTTTCATAATTTTTCACAAAATATAAAGTGTAATTTTGTTCTAATTTTGTTATATTTTTGTATAAAGTATCTTTTGAAATTTGCATTTTTTCTTTCATCGATTTAAATAAATCATTGGTGCTAAATTCTCCAGAGATATTTGAGGAGATAAATTTTAAAATATTTAATTCTAAAGGGCTATAAAAACTTTTTAAATAAGTAGAATTTACTTCTTGGTTTTGAGTTATAGTGTTTCTTCCAATATGCAAAAAATAACTTACCATAGATTTTATATCAATATTTTTTTTATTTAAGCTTATGAATTCTTCAAAATCTAAAAAGTCAAGATGAAGTTCTTCAAAATCATTTAATTTAAAATCAATCATATTAACACTTAATATGATTTGTAAATTTAAATGTTTTAAAATACTAAAATCAAATTCATAGCAAAAATTACAAAGCACTAAAAATTTAATTTGAGGATTGTAAATTAAAAAAGAATTAAGATGTAATAAACTTTTTTCATCAAATTTTAAATCAGCACAATCAATAAAGAGTATATTTTCATTTTTATAAGAAGATAAAAAATTTAAAATAAGATTTTTTTTACCGCTGGCAAATCCACCTTTTACGATGAGATTTTTATTAGTTTGAATTTGAATTTTTCTTTCTTTAAAGCTTTGATTTTTTGGATAATTATCATAAAAAAATTGTAATATCTTCATAGTTATAAATTATGGTGGAGTATAGCGGGTTCGAACCGCTGACCCCAACGCTGCCAGCGTTGTGCTCTCCCAGCTGAGCTAATACCCCTTTTATTTGGTTTAATGAGAAAAGGATAATACATTTTAGCTTATATTTTATTAAATTAAGTATTCTTAGTATATTAAATATAAAAATTATCCTTATAATAAGGAAAAAATATAAAAAAATATCTATAAATTCTTGACTTTATGAAACTTGTTTTTATATAATTGCTCCATCATTAACTATGGTGGTTAGATTTTATCTAACGAGTTCTTTATAAAGGAAAAAATATGGAAAGAATTAGGCTTAAGCTAAAAGCTTATGACCACAGAGTTCTAGATCGCACAGTTGCAGCAATTGTAGAGGCTGTTAAGAGAACAGGTGCTGATATTAGGGGACCAGTACCGATGCCTACAAAGATAAAAAGATACACAGTTTTGAAATCTCCACATATAAATAAAGACTCACGCGAACAATTTGAGATGAGAATTCACGCGCGTATGCTTGATATTGTGGCAGCTACTCCAGATACGGTAGATTCACTCACAAAACTTGACTTAGCTCCTGAAGTTAATGTCGAGGTAAGAGCTATGGGTAAATAAGGATAAAATATGGAATACATTGTAGAAAAAATTGGTATGAGTAGAACAATTAGCACACCAAGCATTCCTGTAACCCTACTTAAGCTTGTTCAAACTAAAGTATGTGAAGTTGAAAATGGAAAAGCTCTGGTTGCTTATGTTAAAGGCAAAGTAAATAATAAATGTATCTCTGGTCAGCAAAAAAAATATAATCTTTCTACTGAATATAATAGATTTGCTAATTTAAAAGTAGCAAATACCCAAGCAGGAGATATTGATTTAAATCCTTTGAAAGAAGCTTCTGTTTTAAAAGTAAGTTTTAATTCTAAAGGTAGAGGCTATAGTGGGGTTATGAAAAGACACGGATTTGCTGGAGGTCCTGCAAGTCATGGTTCAAGATTTCATAGACGCCACGGATCAATAGGTAATCGCGAATGGCCAGGTCGTGTTCAGCCAGGTATGAAAATGGCAGGTCATTATGGTAATGTAAAAGTTACCGTGAAAAATGAAATAGTATCATTTGATGAAGAAAATAGCATTTTAGTAGTTAAGGGTGCTGTGCCAGGATATAATGGTGCTATGGGTAGAATAAGGATTGCAAAATGAGTAAAGTAACTATTTTAAATGATAAATTTGAAAAAGCTAGCGAACTCGATCTTCCAGCAAAATATGCAGAAGTTAATTCTCACAACCTTTATTTGTATGTAAAATCTTACCTTTCTAGTCTTAGAGCAAATACAGCTCACACTAAAGGTAGAAGTGATGTAAGTGGTGGCGGTAAAAAACCATGGAGACAAAAAGGACGTGGTGGTGCAAGAGCTGGTTCAACAAGAACAAATGTTTGGGTAGGTGGTGCTGTGGCATTTGGTCCTACAAACAATCGTAACTATATTCAAAAAGTGAATAAAAAACAAAAACGTTTAGCACTTGAAAGAGCATTAGCTGATAAGGCTCAAAATAATGCGTTGTTTTCAGTAGATTGTTTAAACATTGAAAGTGGCAAAACAAAAGACGCAAATGCAGTTATTAAAAAGCTTGGTTTAAAAGACGCTTTAATTATAAAAGATTTACTAGATGAAAAAACACTTCTTGCTTTTAGAAATTTAGCAAATTGTTATGTTATTGATGCAAGTGAAGTTAATGCTTATTTAGTATCTGTATTTAATGCTGTTATTATTGAAAAAGCAGCACTTGAATCTATCGTAAAAGAGGGTTAAAATGGCAGATATTACTGATATAAAAACAATACTTTACACTGAAAAAAGTTTAAACCTTCAAGAGCAAGGTGTTGTAGTTATTCAAACTTCTCCAAAAATGACTAAAAATGGTTTAAAAGAAGTTTTAAAAGAATACTTTGGTGTAACTCCATTGAGAATTAATTCTTTAAAAATGGATGGAAAGATAAAGCGTTTTAGAGGCCGTGAAGGTCAAAGAAATAGCTTTAAAAAATTCTATGTTAAGCTACCAGAAGGTGTTAGCTTAGAAAATTCGGAGGCGTAAGATGGCAATTAAAACATATAAACCATATACTCCAAGTAGAAGATATATTACGGGTATAAGTTCTGCAGATATTACTGCAAAAGCTAGCGTTCGTTCATTACTTGTGAAGCTTCCAGTGCATGCAGGCCGTAATAACAATGGTAGAATTACAAGTCGCCATAAAGAAGCAGGTGCTAAGAAACTTTATAGAATTATAGATTTTAAAAGAAGAAAATTTGGCATAGAAGGTAAAGTTGAAGCGATTGAGTATGATCCATATAGAAATTGTCGTATCGCACTAATTTCTTATAGAGATGGTGAAAAAAGATATATTTTACAAGCTAAAGGTTTAAGTGTTGGCGATATTGTATGTGCAGCAGAAAGTGGTCTTGATATTAAACCAGGTAATGCAATGAAGCTTAAAAATATTCCTGTTGGTACTATTGTGCATAATATCGAGTTAAAACCAGGTAAAGGCGGTCAAATGATTCGTTCAGCTGGTGCTTATGCACAACTTATGGGTAAGGAAGAAAAATATGTTATTTTAAGACTTGCAAGTGGTGAGATGAGACAAGTTTTAGCTGAATGTATGGCTAGTATCGGTGAAGTTGGTAACGAAGAGTGGTCAAATGTAACTATAGGTAAGGCAGGAAGAAATCGTCATAGAGGTATTCGTCCTCAAACGAGAGGTTCTGCTATGAATCCAGTTGATCACCCACACGGAGGGGGAGAAGGTAAGAAAAATTCTGGTCGTCATCCAGTTACTCCTTGGGGTAAACCAACTAAGGGTGCTAAAACTCGCCGTAAAAAAGCTAGCGATAAGCTAATAATTTCAAGAAGAAAAGGAAAGTAAGATGGCTAGGTCACTAAAAAAAGGTCCTTTTGTTGATGACCATGTAATGAAAAAAGTCATCGCTGCTAAAAAAGCTAACGATGGCAAGCCGATTAAAACTTGGTCAAGACGTAGCACTATTATACCTGATATGATAGGTTTAACTTTTAATGTTCATAATGGAAAAAGCTTTATACCTGTATATATAACTGAAAATCATATTGGTTATAAATTAGGTGAATTTGCACCTACTAGAACATTTAAGGGTCATAAAGGCTCTGTGCAAAAGAAAATAGGTAAATAAGGAGAAAGTTATGAGTAGAGCGTTAATTAAATTCATAAGATTATCTCCAACTAAAGCAAGATTGATTGCTAGAGAAGTTCAAGGTATGAATGCTGAACTTGCATTAGCAAGTTTAAAATTTATGCCAAATAAAGGTGCTAAATTTATAGCAAATGCTATTTCAAGTGCTGTTGCAAATGGTAGTTTTGAAGCAAATGAAGTTATTGTTTCAAGTTGTCGTGTCGATGCTGGTGCAGTGTTGAAAAGATTTAGACCAAGAGCAAGAGGAAGCGCTAGTCGTATTAGAAAGCCAACCTCACACATTTTAGTAGAAGTTAGCAAAGTAGAAGCAAGTGCTGGAAAAACTACAAAAGCTAAAAAAGCATCAGTGAAAAAGGAAAGCTAATATGGGACAAAAAGTAAATCCGATTGGTTTGAGATTAGGGATTAATAGAAATTGGGAATCAAGATGGTTTCCTACTAAAGCTAATGTAGCAGAAAATATTGGTGAAGATTATAAAATTAGAACTTTCTTAAAGAGAAAATTATATTATGCTGGAATTAGTCAAATTCTTGTAGAAAGAACAGCAAAAAAATTAAGAGTAACTGTTGTAGCTGCAAGACCGGGAATTATTATTGGTAAAAAAGGTAGTGATGTTGATGTTTTAAGAAAAGATCTTCAAAATTTGATCGGTAAAGAAGTTAATATCAACATTAAAGAAGAAAGGAAAGCAGGTGCTTCAGCACAACTTGCTGCTGAAAGTGTTGCTACTCAACTTGAAAAAAGAATTGCTTTTAGAAGAGCAATGAAAAAAGTGATCCAAGGAGCACAAAAAGCAGGTGCTAAAGGTATCAAGGTATCAGTTTCAGGCCGTTTAGGTGGAGCTGAAATGGCAAGAACAGAATGGTATCTAGAAGGTCGTGTTCCGCTTCATACTTTAAGAGCAAAGATTGATTATGGTTTTGCTGAGGCTCATACTACCTATGGAAATATAGGCATTAAAGTATGGATATTTAAAGGTGAAGTTTTGCAAAAAGGTGTTCAAACTGAAAAAGCCGAAGACAATGCTCCAGCTAAAAAAACAAGAAGAGCAAGAAGAGGTAAATAATCATGTTAATGCCAAAAAGAACAAAATATCGTAAAATGATGAAAGGGCGTAATAGAGGTTATGCCAACAGGGGAACAGAATTTACTTTTGGTGATTATGCTTTAAAAGCAACAGAAGCAGGTCGCATAAATTCGCGTCAAATTGAAGCAGCTCGTATTGCTTTAACTCGTTTTGTAAAAAGACAAGGTAAAACTTGGATTAGAGTTTTTCCAGATAAACCATTAACTAAAAAGCCTTTAGAAACTCGTATGGGTAAAGGTAAAGGTGCAGTAGAAGAATGGGTAATGAATATCAAGCCAGGTCGTATTATTTATGAAATGGCAGGTGTTAATGAGGAAATGGCAAGACAAGCTTTAACTTTAGCTATGCATAAATTACCATTTAAAACTAAGTTTGTTACAAGAGAGAGCCAAAATGAAATATATTGATATTAAAGACAAAACAGCAGCCGAGCTTGCAACAATGCTAAAAGAAAAAAAGGTGCTTTTATTTACACTAAAACAAAAGCTAAAAACAATGCAGCTAACTAATCCTAAAGAAATTAGCGAAGTTAAAAAAGACATTGCTAGAATCAACACTGCAATTAATGCTTTACAATAAGGATAGAAAATGGCATTTAAAAGAGAAATTCAAGGCGTTGTTGTTCAAATTGCTGGGGATAAAACAGCTACAATTTTAGTTGAAAGAAAAGTTGTGCATCCAAAGTATAGAAAGATCGTAAAACGCTTTAAAAAATATTTAATTCACGATGAAAGAAATGAGCTTAAAATAGGAAATACTATTATAGCAATTGAGTGCAGACCACTTTCTAAAAGAAAATCATTTCGTTTGAAAACTATAATATCAGCAGGAGTTGAGTAATGATTCAAAGTTTTACTAGGCTTGCAGTTGCTGATAATAGCGGTGCAAAAGAATTAATGTGTATTAAGGTGCTAGGTGGTAGCAAAAGAAGATATGCTACCATAGGTGATGTAATTGTCGCATCTGTAAAAAAAGCTTTGCCAAATGGTAAAGTAAAAAAAGGTCAAGTAGTAAAAGCTGTTATTGTTAGAACTAAAAAAGAAATTCATAGAGATAATGGTTCTTTGATTCGTTTTGATGAGAATGCAGCTGTAATTCTTGATGCTAAAAGAGAGCCAGTAGGAACTCGTATTTTTGGACCAGTAGGTCGTGAAGTAAGATATGGTGGCTTTATGAAAATTGTTTCACTAGCACCGGAGGTGTTGTAATGAAATTAAAAATTAAAAAAAATGATATGGTAAAGATTATTGCCGGAGATGATAAAGGTAAAACAGGAAAAGTTTTAGCAGTATTTCCTAAAACAAATAAAGTAATTGTTGAAGGATGTAAGATGGTAAAAAAAGCTGTTAAGCCAAGTGATAAGAATCCAAATGGTGGTTTTGTAAATAAAGAAATGCCAATGGATATTTCAAATGTAGCAAAGGCAGGTGAGTAAGATGATGAGATTAAAAGAAAAATACAATCAAAGCATCAAAACTGCTTTAGCAAAGGAATTTGATATAAAAAATCCTATGTTGATTCCTTTTATTGAAAAAATTGTTATAAGTGTAGGTGCTGGAGAATTAGCTAAAGATCAAAAGGTTTTGCAAAATATTGCAGATACTATTTCTTTAATTGCTGGACAAAAGGCAGTTATCACAAAAGCTAAGAAATCTGTTGCAGGTTTTAAAGTAAGAGAAGGTTTTCCAGTGGGTGTAATGGTTACTTTAAGAAAAGATAATATGTATGCTTTTTTAGATAAATTAATTACTATTGCACTTCCTCGTGTTAAAGATTTTAGAGGTCTTCCAATAGACGGCTTTGATGGAAGAGGAAATTACAATTTCGGTTTAGACGAGCAGTTAATGTTCCCAGAGGTAGAGTATGATAAAATTTTAAGAACTCATGGTATGAATATTTCTATCGTTACAACAGCAAATTTAGATAAAGAGGCACAAAAATTATTAGAGTTATTTGGCGTGCCATTTGCAAAAGGAAAGTAAGATGGCTAAGAAATCAATGATTGCAAAAGCTGCCCGCAAACCTAAATTTAGTGTTAGAGGGTATACTAGATGCCAAATTTGTGGAAGACCACATTCAGTTTATAGAGATTTTGGAATTTGTAGAGTTTGCTTAAGAAAAATGGCAAATGAAGGTTTAATTCCTGGTCTTAAAAAAGCAAGTTGGTAAGAGGAAAGAACCATGATAAATGATTTAATTTCAGATTCGCTAACAAGAATTAGAAATGCAGGTATGAGAAGACTAGAGACTACTCAACTTTTGTATTCTAAAGTTATTGAAGCTTTGCTTGGAATTTTTCAAGCTAAAGGTTATATTGAAAGTTTTAACGTAATAGAAGAAAACAAGAAGAAATTCATCAATGTAGTTTTAAAATACGATGAAAAAGGTAGAAGTGTTATTAATGAAATTAAGCGTATTTCTAAACCAGGTCGTCGTGTTTATAAAGGTAAAGATGAAATAAAAAGATTTAAAAATGGTTATGGTACTATCGTAGTAAGCACATCTAAAGGTGTGTTAGCCAATGATGAAGCTTATAAAGCTGGCGTTGGCGGTGAAGTTTTATGTACCATTTGGTAAAAGTTTCTACTTTTTATGGTATTCGGTATCCATTCTTATAAAGTAGTCATATCGTAGGCAAATAAAAAGGAAAAATATGTCGCGTATAGGAAAACAACCAGTTTCTATTCCAAGTGGAGTAGAAGTAAAATTAGAAGGTAATTTGCTAAAGTTTAAAAAAGGAAATTTGGCAAAAGAACTTGACACAAAAGCAAATGTAAATATTGAGATTAAAGAAGGACAAATTCTTTTTTCTCCTAAAGGTGAAGATAGACAAAGTAGAGCATATTGGGGAACTTATAGAGCTTTAACTCAAAATATTATCATTGGTTTAACTGATGGTTTTAGTAAAACTTTAGAAATTAATGGTGTAGGTTATAAAGCTGCATTAAAAGGTAAAGTTTTAGAGCTTGCTTTAGGTTTTTCTCATCCTATTAACTATGCTATACCAGAAGGTATAGAGATTAATGTAGAAAAAAACAATATTATTGTTAAAGGAAGTGATAAACAAGTTGTAGGTCAAGTTGCTGCTCAAATTCGTGAATTTAGACCACCTGAGCCTTACAAAGGAAAAGGTGTTAAATATTCAGATGAGCGTATTATCCGCAAAGCTGGTAAAACATCTAAAAAGTAAGGATAGAATATGAGAGCAAATGTATTAAAAAGAAAAATATCTTTAAGAATTAAAAGAAAAAAGAGAATTAGAGCAAAAATTTCAGGAACTCAAAATATTCCAAGATTGTCTGTTTTTAAGTCAAATAGAACCTTGTATATCCAAGCTATTGACGATGTAAAAGCAGTAACTTTAGCAGCTATTGATGGTAGAAAAATTGGTGTAAAAGCAAATAAAGATGGTGCTAAAAAAATAGCAACTGAATTTGCAAAGATTTTGAAAGATAAGAATATAAAAGAAGTGGTATTTGATAGAAATGGTTATTTATACCATGGTGTAATTGCAACTTTAGCTGAAGCGTTAAGAGAGAACGCAATTAAATTATAGCCCAAAAGGAAGATCGATGGAAAAATATAATAGAGAAGAATTTGAAGAAGTAATCGTCGATATCGGCAGGGTTACTAAGGTTGTAAAAGGTGGTAGAAGATTTAGATTTACCGCTTTAGTTATCGTTGGAAATAGAAAAGGTTTAGTTGGTGTAGGATATGGAAAGGCTAAAGAAGTTCCAGATGCTATAAGAAAAGCTGTTGATGATGCTTTTAAAAATATTGTTGAAGTAAAAATTAAAGGCTCAACTATACCTCACGATGTGGAAGTAAAATATAACGCAAGTAGAATTTTACTTAAACCAGCAAGTGAAGGTACTGGAGTTATTGCCGGTGGATCAACTCGTCCAATAGTAGAGCTTGCAGGTATCAAAGATATTTTAACTAAATCTTTAGGTTCAAATAATTCAGCAAATGTTGTTCGTGCTACAATCAAAGCACTCACAATGCTTAAAGGATAATCAATGAATTTAACAAAAGCACCAGGTTCAACACATAAAATTAAAAGAATAGGTCGTGGTCAAGGTAGCGGTATGGGTAAAACTTCTACTAAAGGTGGAAAAGGTCAAACTGCTAGAAAAGGTTATAATGAAAAAAGAGGTTTTGAAGGTGGTCAGCAACCACTTCAAAGAAGATTACCAAAAGTTGGTTTTACTTCTAAATTTGAAAAACCTTATGTGATTAATGTAGAAAAAATTACAGCTATAAAAAATCTTAGCGAGATAACTTTTGAAACTATCAATAGTGTTCATAAAATTTCAAAAAATATAAACAAAGTGAAGCTTATTGGTGCAAGTGCAAAAGATCTTGCGAGTAAAATAAAAGATGAAAAGATCATTTTTAGCGGACAAAAATAATGAATAAAACATTGACAAATAAAATTCTCATCACATTAGCTTTTTTATTTGCTTATAGAATTTTAGCTTATGTGCCAGTTCCTGGAGTAAATGTCAATGTTATCAAGGAATTTTTTGATTCTAATGCATCTAATGCATTAGGCTTGTTTAATATGTTTAGTGGAGGTGCTGCTGAGAGACTTAGCATTATCTCTCTAGGCATTATGCCATATATTACTGCTTCTATTATTATGGAGCTTTTAGCTGCTACTTTTCCTAATATAAGCAAAATGAAAAAAGAACGTGATGGTATGCAAAAATATATGCAAATCATTCGTTATGCTACTATAGTTATTACTTTAATCCAAAGTATTGGAGTATCTATAGGCTTACAAAGCCTTCATGGAAATACTGGACAATCAGCTATTATGATTGATATGAATATTTTTATCGCATTATCTGCGGTATCTATGTTGGCAGGCACTATGCTTTTGATGTGGATTGGTGAGCAAATTACACAACGTGGAATTGGAAATGGTATCTCATTGATTATATTTAGTGGTATTGTTTCTTCTATTCCTAGTGCAATTAGCGGAACGATAAATTTGGTTAATACAGGTGAGATGAATTTCTTGACTATCATTGCTATTTTGGCGGTAATTTTACTTACTATTTGGGCTATTATCGTTGTAGAACTTGGAGAAAGAAGAATTCCTATTTCTTATTCTAGAAAAGTTATTATGCAAAATCAAAATAAGCGTATTATGAATTATATTCCTATTAAAATTAATTTAAGTGGGGTAATTCCTCCGATTTTTGCTAGTGCTATTTTGATGTTTCCAAGCACTATTTTACAAACAAGCACCAATGAATATGTATTAAAAATTTATGATTTTTTAAGTCCTAATGGGCTTTTCTTTCATATTTTAACATTTTTACTTGTTATTTTCTTTGCGTATTTTTATGCATCAATTGTATTTAATGCAAAGGATATAGCTGAAAATCTTAAAAGGCAGGGTGGTTTTATACCAGGAATTAGACCAGGTGAGGGGACGGCAAATTATTTAAATGAAATTGCCTCAAGATTAACTCTTTCAGGTTCTATTTATTTAGGACTTGTATCAACTTTACCTTGGCTAATAGTAAAATTATTTGGTGTGCCTTTTTATTTTGGTGGAACTTCTGTTTTGATTGTTGTTCAAGTTGCCCTTGATACTATGCGAAAGATTGAGGCTCAAATTTATATGAATAAATATCAAACTTTAAGCGCAGTGGGCTTGTAAGAAAGTAGTTTTCTACTTTCTTATTTTGAGTGATGAAATTAGGAATTTTTGATAGTGGTGTTGGCGGGCTTAGTGTCTTAAAACCATTATTACAAACAAATTTTTTTAAAGAATGTATTTATTATGGAGATACTGCTAGAGTTCCATATGGTGTTAAGGATAAAGACACTATCATAAAATTTTCTTTAGAGGCTTTAGAATTTTTTAAAACAAAACAAGTTGATATGCTTATTATTGCTTGCAACACCGTTAGTGCTTATGCTTTAGAAATTTTAAGAGCAAATGCAAATTTTCCAGTTTTAGGCGTGATTGATGCGGGAATTATGGCAGTAAAAAATACTTTATTAGATAAAAAATCAAAGATTTTAGTTATTGCTACAAGAGCTACTGCGGATTCTCATAAATATCAAAAAGGTTTGCATAAAGAAGGCTTTTTAAATATCGAGGAAAAAGCTACTGGACTTTTTGTTCCAATGGTAGAAGAGGGTATTTTTCAAGGATATTTTTTAGAATCAGCTTTTAAATATTATTTTAATGATCTTGCTTATACGCCAGATGCTTTAATTTTAGCTTGCACTCATTTTCCATTAATTTCATCATCTTTACAAAAGTATTTTGGAGATAATACCAAGTTAATTCATTCAGGAGAAGCTATAGCTTTGCAAATTGAGCAAGAATATAATTTAAGAAAAAAATATAAAAATACCAAACTTTCTTTTTTTGCATCAAGTGATGAGAAAAAATTAAAAAATATTGCAAAATTATGGTTGATTTGATTATTATTTAATATTTTTTATATTTTTATTTATTGTTTATTTTAATTTAAACTTATGTGCATTATAATCCTTATCATTTTATACGAAAGGATTAACAATGAAAAGAATGCTAATATGTGCTGCAATGGCACTTAGTTTAGGAGCTGGAATTTTGGAAGCAAAACCAAAAATTGCGATTTTAGCTACCGGTGGCACTATAGCCGGATCAATTAATAATGCTGTAGCTACTACAGGTTATACAGCTGGTGTTTTAGGTGTAGATACTTTAATCAAAGCTGTGCCTGAAATTCAAGATTTAGCAGTAATTAGCGGTGAGCAAATTGCAAATATCGATAGCAAAGATATGACAGATGAAATTTGGCTAAAATTAGCTAAAGAAGTAAATAAATTGTTAAAATCTGACATTGATGGAGTTGTTATCACTCACGGCACAGATACAATGGAAGAAACGGCTTATTTTTTGAATTTAACGATAAAAAGCGACAAGCCAGTTGTATTAGTAGGTGCTATGCGTCCATCAACTGCAATAAGTGCTGATGGCCCTAAAAATCTTTATAATGCAGTAGCATTAGCCGCAGATCCAAAAGCTAAAGACAAAGGTGTAATGGTAGCTATAGATGATAAAATTCAAAGTGCAAGAGGTGTTGTAAAAACCCATAGCTTAAATGTTGATGCGTTTAGCTCACCTGATATGGGCGATATGGGCTATATTGTAGATGGAAAGGTATTTTTTTATAATACTAATACAAAATTACATACTAAGAAATCCCCATTTGATGTAAGTAAATTAAAAGAGTTGCCAAAAGTGGATATCCTTTATAGTTATGCAAATGATGGTAGTGCTGTTGCAGCTAAGGCTTTATTTGATAATGGAACTAAAGGTATAGTAGTAGCTGGCACTGGTGCAGGTAGTATTCATTATTATCAAAAAGATGTTTTAAAAGAGCTCATTAAAAAAGGATTAAATGTTGCTGTAAGTTCTCGCGTGGTAGCTGGTAGAGTAGTTGTAAGTGAAGCAGATGCACGACTTGGTTTTATTGATACAGGCGATATGAATCCGCAAAAAGCTAGAGTTTTGTTAATGCTTGCTTTGACAAAAACAAATGATCCTCAAAAAATTCAAGAATATTTCTTAAAATACTAAAATTTAATTACCTAAATTTTTGATACAATCTAAATTTGGGTAAATTTTCTTATACCTAAAAATTTAATTCTAGGAGAATATAATGAAACAATATGAAATGTATAAGTGCCAAAAATGTGGCAATGAAGTTGAGGTTCAAAATGTCGGTGGTGGTAAGTTAAGTTGCTGTAATCAAGATATGGAATGTATAACAAAGGATTTAACCGCAGTAAATTTAATGAAAGCTTTTGCTGGTGAATCAATGGCTAGAAATAAATATGATTTATTTGCTGATATAGCGCAAGAAGAGGGGTGGCACGCTATTGCAAAACATTTTAGAGAAGCTGCTGAAAATGAAAAATGGCACGCAAGAGCTGAATTTAAAGCTTATCACGAATTAGTAGATGGTAAAGCTTTAGAAGAAACTGCGAAAAATTTACTTTGTGCTGCTGATGGTGAAAATTATGAACATACTATTATGTATCCAAATTTTGCACAAATTGCTGAAGATGAAGGAAAGAAAAATATAGCAAGATTATTTACTGCTATTGGTAAAGTTGAAATTGAACACGAAAGAGAATATTTAGCACTTAAAAAAATGTTAGAAGAAGAGGACTTTTTTAATTCTGAAACTGAAGATTTATGGGTTTGTGAAGTTTGTGGTCATATTCACAGAGGCAAGAAAGCACCTGCAGCCTGTCCTTTGTGTAAAGCTCCAAAAGAATACTTCAAACGTGAATTTTTAGGATAATTTAATTCCTTGGTAGAATTTACCAAGGATTGTTATATTTAAATTTGATAAAAATACTAAGATGTTGAGGTAAAATGGCATTAGTTGGAGTTGATGAGGCAGGACGTGGAGCTTTAGCTGGAGATATGCATATTGGAGCTTGTAAGCTTTTAAAAAACATAGATGGCTTAGCAGATTCTAAAAAATTAAACAATCAACAAAGACAAAGACTATACGAAAAGATTTTAAAAAATTCGAATTTTTTAATACTTGCGTTTTCTCCTTTTCAAATTGACACTTTAGGACTTAGTAAGTGTTTAAAACTCGCATTAGAAATTATACAAAATCACTTTAATAAAGATGAAATTTTATATGATGGAAATTTAAATTATGGAGTATCTGGTATAAAAACTATGATAAAAGCAGACGCTAAAATTCAAGAAGTTTCAGCTGCTAGTATTTTAGCTAAGGTAAGCCGTGATATAAAAATGTGTTATTTGCCTACTATTTATGAAAAATATGAATTTCATAAACATAAAGGCTATGGCACTAAAATTCATATAGAAAAAATTAAAATATATGGTTATTCCCCTTTGCATAGAAAAAGCTTTGCACTAAAATGCTTTGAAAAAAATTTATTTGATTAAGATATTGTCAATAATTGCTATGCTTAAATAAATTTAAAAAAAAGTAATAAAAATTTTTTTTTATTATTTTTTTTAATAAATTATTATTATATATTTAAGAAAAATTAATCTTTTTCTATATATAGTAGCGAAAAATATTTGAATGAATTTGTATTTTTAGTAAAATAAAATTTATCAATTTTAAATTACATATTTAAATAATACAAAAAGTTTTTTTATCTAAAAAGCTTTTTTTATTATTTTTTATTAAGGAGAAAATGTGGATAAGCTTAAATGGAATTCTTTTGATACTCGTTGGATGCTTTCTCTTTTTGGAACCGCAGTTGGTGCAGGAATTTTATTTTTACCTATTAAAGCAGGTGTTGGTGGATTTTGGCCAGTTATTGTAATGGCTTTGATTATTTTTCCTATGGTGTATTTAAGTCATAGGGCTTTGAGTCGTTTTGTTTGTCAAGCTAATGGACAAGATAAAGACATTACCCACGCAGCTGAAGAGTATTTTGGTAGAAAAATTAGTATTTTTATTTCTATACTTTATTTTTTTGCTATTTTTCCAATTTGTTTAGCATATTGTGTAGGTATAACAAATACTTTTGAAAGTTTTGTTTATAATCAATTTTTACCATTATTAGACGCTGAAGGTTCATTAGCAAATACTATTTATTTAATGTATGAAACACATATAGCAGAATCTGGCAAAGAGGTAGCAAATCTTTTACCATTTTATAGAGCAGCTTTTGCTTTTGTTTTAGTGAGTATTTTTATGCTTATTATGCTTTTTAATGAAGATTTAATTACTAAAGTTTGCGAATGGCTTGTTTATCCTTTGTGTGCTATTTTATTTTTATTTTCTTTATATCTTATCCCACAATGGTCTTTTGAAAGTTTTAGTGCTATACCACAAACTAAAGATTTTATTACTATAGTGTGGCTTACTTTACCTGTTTTAGTATTTTCTTTTAATCACTCTCCAGCCATTTCTACTTTTTCTTTAAGTATTAAAAGGCATTATGCTGAAAATTCAGTATTAAAAGCAAATCAAATTTTATTTAGAACTTCTACAATGTTACTTGCTTTTGTAATGTTTTTTGTAATTTCTTGCGTGCTTTCTTTAACACCAGCAGAATTAGCCGATGCAAGATCTCAAAATATACCTGTGCTTTCTTATTTTGCTAATAAACTTGATAATCCTTTTATTTCTTATGGTGGGCCATTGATTGCATTTTTGGCAATTTCAAGCTCATTTTTTGGACATTATTTTGGTGCTAGAGAAGGTGCTTATGGTATAGTTAGAAAATGTTGCAAATTAACAGGAAATGAAAATCCTAATTTAAAATTAATTGCGATTTGTTCAACTTTGACTATGTATATTGTAATGTTAATAGTTGCTTATGTAAATCCAAGCATACTAGGTTTTATAGAAAATCTTGGAGGTCCAATTATAGCTGCAATACTATTTATAATGCCAATGATTGCAATTTACACTATTTCTAAAATGAAAAAATTCCAAAATAAAGCTTTAGACGCTTTTGTATTTATAACAGGAATTTTAACTATCATTACCGTAATTTTTACTTTTTGAGGTTTAGCTAAATGAGTAGTAATTTAAGTATATTTAAAGTAGGTGTCGGTCCTTCTTCTTCTCATACTTTAGGACCAATGTTGGCTGGAAATATGTTTTGTGAAAAAATTAAAGATAAAATCACACAAATTACAAAAATTCAAATTAAACTTTATGGCTCTTTATCATTAACTGGTAAAGGGCATTTAAGTGATAAAGCTGTTATATGGGGATTGAGTGGTTTAAAAGCTAAAGAACTAAATGCCGCTTTACAAGATCGCATATTTAATAAAATTTTACAAAATAAAATTTTAACTTTAAATGCTCAAAAAGATCTTGATTTTGACTATGATAAAGATTTAATTTTTGAAAAATCATTTTTATCTTTGCACGAAAATGGTTTGAAAATTGGTGCTTATGATGAAAACAATGAGCTTATCATTGAAGAAACTTATTACTCAATAGGTGGCGGTTTTGTTATGAGTGAAAATGAGCTTTTAAAATATAAAAACGGAATGTGCAAGCAAAAACATACTAAATTAGAATTAGACATTAATAACGCTAATGATGCTTTAAAAATTTGCGAAGAAAGATCGTGGGATTTAGCAAAGCTTTCTTATGAATATGAGTTACAATTTCACACTAAAGAAGAAATTAGAGCATATTGTTTAGAAATTTGGGAAGTTATGCAAGAGGTTTATTATAATGGTATCCATCCAAATTCAGATTATCTTCCTGGAAATTTACGTTTAAAGCGTCGTGCTAAAGGACTTAATGAGCGTTTAGCTATGACTAGCGATCCTTTAGGGATTATTGATTTTATTTCTTTGTATGCTATAGCAATTGCAGAGGAAAATGCAAGCGGTGCTAGAGTGGTAACTGCACCTACAAATGGTGCGTGTGCGGTAGTTCCTGCTGTAATGTTGTATCTAAAAAATCACACCGTAGGTTTTAATGACGAAAAAGCTATAAATTTTTTATTAACTGCTATGTTAATAGGGTCTTTTTATAAAAAAAATGCGAGTATAAGTGGAGCTGAAGCTGGATGTCAAGCAGAGATTGGAAGTGCTAGTTCTATGGCAGCAGGAGCTATGGCTACGACTATGGGTTATAATGCGAATGTATCTTGCAATGCCGCAGAAATAGCTATGGAGCACCATTTAGGTTTAACGTGCGATCCAGTCGGTGGTTTAGTGCAAATTCCTTGTATAGAAAGAAATGCTTTTGGAGCTATTAAAGCTATATCAGCTGCTAGAATGGCAATGAGTAGAAAATCTACACCTAAAGTAAGTCTTGATGAGGTCATTAAAACTATGTATGAAACTGGTAAAGATATGAATTCAAAATACAAAGAAACTTCTCTTGGTGGTTTAGCTACTAATCTTAGCAGTGTTTGTTAAACTTAAATTTTCTAAGATTTTTCTTAATTTTTTTAAAAGTCTATTAATGTTAAATTTTAGAAAAAACTAGGAATGATTTATGATAGAGATTAAAAAACCTGTTGAAATAGAAAAACTTCGCGTAGCAAATGAGCTTGTTGCTAGGACTTTGGATTATTTAGAGAGTATTATAGAGCCTGGAATGAGTTTAAAATATATTGATCAAAAAGCAGATGAATTTATATTAAAGTATGGAGCTAGACCTTCATTTAAAGGCTTATATGGTTTTCCAGGAACAATTTGCATTTCCTTAAATCAAGCTTGTATCCATGGTATAGGAGATGATAGAATTTTAAAAGAAGGCGATATCTTAGGTCTTGATGTAGGAACTTGCGTAGATGGTTTTTATGGAGATGCTGCAAGAACTATCCCTATAGGTAAAATTTCAGCTACAGATGAAGCTTTAATAGCTTGTGCAAAAGATGCTTTATATTATGCAATCGATATTATCACAGAGGGTATGCGTTTTAAAGAACTCTCTTACGCACTTGGTGAGTTTATCACTAAAAGAGGCTTTGTCCCATTAAAAGGATATTGCGGCCATGGTATAGGTAGAAAACCTCACGCAGAGCCTGAAATTCCAAACTATCTTGAAAATGGAGCTAGTGTAAAAAGTGGCCCTAAAATAAAAAATGGAATGGTATTTTGTATTGAACCTATGATATGCCAAAAAGACGGCACCCCAATTCATCTAAAAGGAGATTGGGAAGCAGGAAGCAAAGATGGTTTAAATACCGCACATTATGAACATTGTGTTGCAGTCATTAATGGTAAAGCAGATATCTTATCAAAGTAAAAATATTTTATAAATTCTTTATCCACTACGTTTATTAAGTATTAAAAATATAAAAAGAATAAATATGCTAAAATTCGGGCTTTTATTTTTTGAAAGGAGGGTAAAACATTGGCAAAAGATGATGTTATTGAGATAGATGGTAATGTGATTGAAGCTTTACCAAATGCGACTTTTAAAGTCGAATTAGACAATAAACACGTAATACTTTGTCATATCGCTGGTAAAATGCGTATGCATTATATAAGGATAATGCCTGGCGATAGAGTTAAAGTGGAGCTTACACCTTATAGCCTTGATAAAGGTCGTATAACTTTTAGATATAAATAGTCTAAGTTATTTAAAAGGAAAATTAAGTTACCATTAGCACTTTTGCAGAAATTGCAATCAAACTGTATAGAGAAGTATTTTCAAAATCACCACTTATTTTGAAAATAGTTGGTTAGCTTAAAACCTAGGTGCAGTTGTAAAAAGCAAGTGGAATTTATAATACAGGAGTAAGGCATGAAAGTTAGACCATCTGTTAAAAAGATGTGCGACAAATGCAAAGTAGTTCGTCGTAAAGGCGTAGTTCGCATTATTTGCGAAAATCCAAAACACAAACAAAGACAAGGATAATTTATGGCTCGTATTGCAGGTGTGGATTTACCAAAGAAAAAAAGAATTGAATATGGCTTGACTTACATATATGGTATAGGCTTACATACTTCAAGAAAAATCTTAGACAAAACTGGAATTTCTTATGATAAGAGAGTTCATGAGTTGAGTGAAGATGAAGCTGCTGCTATTCGTAAAGAAATTCAAGAAAATTATATGGTTGAGGGTGATCTTAGAAAACAAGTTGCTATGGATATCAAAGCATTGATGGATTTAGGAAGCTTTAGGGGTTTAAGACACAGAAAAGGCTTACCAGTTCGTGGGCAAAAGACTAAAACAAATGCTAGGACAAGAAAAGGTAAGAGAAAAACCGTTGGTGCAAAATCATAAGGATAAAAAATGGCAAAAAGAAAAGTAGTTAAGAAAAAAGTAATTAAAAAAAATATTGCAAAAGGTATAGTATATATCAGTGCAACTTTTAACAATACTATGGTAACAATTACAGATGAAATGGGAAATGCCATAGCTTGGAGTAGTGCAGGTGGATTAGGATTTAAAGGTTCTAAAAAATCAACTCCTTATGCAGCACAGCAAGCGGTTGAGGACGCTTTAAACAAAGCAAAAGAGCACGGAATCAAAGAAGTAGGTATTAAAGTTCAAGGACCAGGAAGTGGTCGCGAGACAGCGGTAAAAAGTGTAGGAGCTATGGAAGGTATTAAAGTAACTTTCTTAAAAGATATAACTCCATTGGCTCATAATGGTTGCAGACCACCAAAACGTCGTCGTGTCTAAGAATAAGTATAGAAGATTTTAGGAGAATATTATGGCAAGATATAGAGGACCAGTAGAAAAATTAGAAAGACGACTTGGTGTAAGCTTAGCAATGAAAGGCGAAAGAAGACTAGCAGGTAAAAGTGCTTTAGACAAACGCCCTTATGCACCAGGTCAGCACGGACAAAGAAAAGCAAAAATTAGCGAATATGGACTCCAGTTAAGAGAAAAACAAAAAGCTAAATTTATGTATGGAGTTAGTGAAAAACAATTTAGAAGATTATTTGCTGAAGCTGCAAGAAAAGACGGCAATACAGGTGCGCTTTTGATTCAGCTTTTAGAGCAAAGACTTGATAATGTTGTTTATAGAATGGGATTTGCTACAACTCGTCGTTTTGCAAGACAACTTGTAACCCACGGACATATTTTGGTAAATGGCAAGAGGGTTGATATACCAAGTTATAGAGTTGAAGCAGGTCAAAAAATTGAGGTGATAGAAAAAAGCAAAAATAATCCTCAAATTACAAGAGCTATCGAGCTTACAGCTCAAACCGGTATAGTTGCTTGGGTTGATGTAGAAAAAGATAAGAGATTTGGAATTTTTACAAGAAAGCCTGAGAGAGAAGAAGTGATCATTCCAGTTGAGGAAAGATTTATCGTTGAGTTGTACTCTAAATAATAAAGGTATTTGATATGAGACATATTACAACTTCTGCTTACACACCAACAGAGTTTAGTATTGAAAATATCAGTGATACGGTTGCAAAAGTAAGTGCGTGGCCTTTTGAAATAGGCTATGCTATCACTTTAGCACACCCTTTACGTCGCTTACTTTATTCTAGCACCATAGGCTATGCACCAACTGGTGTAAAGATTAAAGGCGTATCGCATGAATTTGATAGTATGCGTGGAATGCTAGAAGACGTAGCACTATTTATTATCAATCTAAAAAAATTAAGATTTAAATTAAAAACAGACTCTAAAAAAGAGATCGTTACTTTTAATTTTAAGGGACCAAAAGAAATTTTTGGCAAAGATTTAAGTAATGACATCGTTGAAGTAGTAAATTTAGATAGCTATCTTGCGACTATTAATGAAGATGCTGATTTAGAATTTACTTTAATCATAGAAAAAGGCATAGGATATGTTCCTTCTGAAGAGGTTCAAAATTTCTTAGAGCCTGAATTTATAGCACTTGATGCATTTTTCACACCTGTAAGACACGCAGTTTATGATGTGGAAAAAGTGCTTTTTGAAGACAATCCTGATTATGAGAAAGTTGTTTTTACAATCACAACCGATGGGCAAATTTCTCCAAGCGACGCTTTTAAAAATGCTTTAGAGGCTATGTATAAGCAGTTATCAGTATTTGATAAAATAGCTAGTGCAAAAAGCATAGTATCAAGCCAGTCTTCATCAAGTGAAGTGGAGCACGTAAAATTACTTCAAAATATTACTGATTTAAATTTAAGTGCTAGAAGTTACAATTGCTTAGAAAAAGCAAATATAGTTTATATAGGTGAGCTTGCTTTAATGAGTGCTGGCGAGCTTGCAGATTTAAAAAATTTAGGAAAAAAATCTCTTGATGAGATTAAAAGTGTTATGGAATCTATAGGTTTTCCTATAGGAAGCACAAATCTCAATAATAGTGCAAAAGAAACGCTAAAAACGAAAATTATAGAATTAAAAGCACAAAATGAAGGATAATCAATGAGACATAGACACGGATATAGGAAATTAGGACGCACTTCAACTCATCGTGCTGCTTTATTAAAAAACCTTACCATTGCTATTATTAAAGCTGGTAAAATAGAAACGACATTGCCTAAAGCAAAAGAATTAAGAGGCTATGTCGAAAGATTAATCACTCGTGCAAGAAAAGGCGACTTTAATGCACACAGAGTTGTGTTTGCTAGTTTGCAAGACAAAGAAGCTACTAACAAACTTGTAACAGAAATAGCACCAAAATATACTGATAGAAATGGTGGCTACACAAGAATCATCAAAACTAGAACTCGTCGCGGTGATGCTGCTGAAATGGCATTTATCGAGTTTGTAGCTTAATTTTTAGCCTTTTTTAAGGCTAAACTTCTTTTATTTACTGATTTACAAACAACTAAAATTCAAACTAAGCAAAGGTATCACATCTATAAAATTTGAAACTAAATAAGATTTTATCTTTGAAAGTATAAAAATTTAAGGTATAAAAAAGTTAAGCGTGATTTCTCACGCTTAATTAAGCAATATTTTTGAAAAGATTCACTAACCATATCGCACTTTTTTGAAAAAACTTTATATTTTATATAATACATAATTTAATATTTTATTACATTTTTGGAACATTTATTGCTTTAAGTTTGCTAGGCAATAAAGCAAGTTTATCAAAGTGTAAAGTAATTTTGCTGAGTCAAAGCCAAGGCGAGGTTGAGTCGAGCTAAGGTCGAGTCGGATTGATTTAGGTTGAGTCGAGTTAGATTGATTTAAGCCGAAAGCAAAGCCGAAAGCTTGATTGATTTAAGTCGAAAGCCGAAAGTCGAGCTGAGTTGGGTTGATTTAGGTTGATTTAGGTTGATTTAGGTTGATTTAGGTTGATTTAAGCCAAAAGCCAAAGCAAAGCTAAAGTCGAAAGTTGGGTTGAAAGCCGAAAGTCGAGTCGAGCTGAGTTGGGCTGGGTTAAGCTGAGTTAGATTGAGCCAAGGTTAAGTCGGATCGGATTGATTCGGGTTGGGTTAAGCTGAGTTGGGTTGATTTAGGTTGATTTAGGTTGATTTAGGTTGATTTAGGTTGAGTCGGATTGATTCGGGTTAAGTTAAGCTGATTTAGAGTCGAGCTGAGTTGGGCTGGGTTAAGCTGAGTCGGGTTGATTTAGGTCGGGTTGAAAGCCAAAGCAAAGCCGAAAGTCGGGTTGATTTAGGTCGGGTCGGGTTGAGTCGGGTCGAGTCAAAAGCCGGGTTGAGTTAGGTTGAGTCGAGTTAGGTTGAGCCAAGATTAAGTCAAAGCCAAAGCCAAAGCAAAGCCGAAAGTCGGGTCGAGCTAAGTTAAGCTGAATTAGCGTCGAGCTGAGTCGGGTTGATTTAGGTTGAAAGTCGAGTTGAGTTAAGCTGAGCCAAGATTAAGTCAAAGCCGAGCCGAAAGCAAAGCCGAAAGTCGGGTTGAGCCAAGGTTAAGTCGAGCCGAGGTCGGGTCGAAAGTCGGGTCGAAAGTCGGGTCGAAAGTCGGGTCGAGTTGAGGTTGATTTAAGTCGAAAGTCGGGTCGGGTTAAGTTAAGCTGAGTTAGGGTCGAGCCAAGGTCGGGTTGAAAGTCGAAAGCTTGATTGATTTAAGCCGAAGGTTGAAAGCCAAAGCTGAAAACCGAGTCGGGTTGATTTAAGCCAAAGCCAAAGCCAAAAGCCAAGCCAAAAGCAAAAGCATTTACAAAGTAATAAACTTGTGATATTTCACAAAAGCAATATTTTTTAAAGGATTTAATATGATGAGGTCTTTATGGGCTGGAGTTTCAGGGCTTCAAGCACATCAATACGCTATGGACGTAGAGGGTAACAACATAGCAAATGTCAATACCTTCGGCTTTAAATACTCTCGTGCGGATTTTTCTACGCTTATGAGTCAAACTTCAAAGATAGCCACCGCTCCAGAAGGAAATTTAGGCGGTAAAAACCCTATGCAAGTAGGATTAGGGACAAACGTAAGTTCTACTACCAGAATTCACTCTCAAGGAAATATCCAAACTACAGGCAAAAATACCGATTTAGCTATCAATGGAGATGGATTTTTCGTCGTGTCAAATGACGGCGGCGTAACGCAATTTTTCACTCGTGCAGGAGACTTTAAGACTGATGCTATAGGAAATTTCGTAGATAATAACGGCTACACAGTGCAAGGTTGGAATTATAATCAAGAAACAGGTCAGATTGATTCTTCTAAGTCGGTTGAAGATATAGTGATACCACCTGGTATGAGTATGCCTGCAAGAGCTAGCACCGCAGTAAAACTCACAGCAAATCTTGATAGCGGTAACACCTTAGGTGCAAATGCTTCAGCCAAACGCCCTATCTTTGCACTTGACTCAACTCACGGACGAAGAGAAGACACAGGCACGCCTATAAATGAAAATGACGCAGGTCATACAGAATTTTACACTTCAGCTAAAACAGGAGCACAAGTTACTGAAAAGGGTGTAGATATGGGCGTAGTGTTTAATGCTCAAGGTGAGGGCTTAAATTTACGAGAAGGGCAAGGTATGTGGGTGAGCTATGCTGATGCTAAACATACTTCTAATGTTGTGATGAATGGTGATTTACCTGATGAAACTGCTAAATGGCAACCAAATACTCAATATACTTTTTGGGGCTTTACAAATCCTGATGGAACTAAACAAGAAGCTGTTTTAGATATCACGATAAATGGAACTAGAATTCAAGCTACTGGTGTAGGAAGAGATACTTTTATCAATGCTATCAATGCTAAAAAAAGTGAGACAGGAGTAACAGCTTCTATAGTAGATGGAAAGATGACCTTTACAAATGATAATAGCACGGGAACTACAGCTAAAACTAAAAATATTGATATAAGAGTGAATGACGCTAATACTGCTGGAGCACAAGTTAGAACAAGAGCAAGGATTGATCCTGCAAATCCAGGGGCTTCTTTAGTTGGTGATCCAACAAAGGGAAGACGATTTGGTGCGTGGCTTGGAACAACTACTGGTCCTGGTGGTAATTTACGTCCTGTTAGAGATGTTCAAGTTGTTACGGCTCACGAATATATTTATAGTTCTAATAATGTAGATATAGGACCAGATCCAGATCCAGCAGTTATCCCTCCTGCGAATACGAATATGCCTACATTAGATGGACAAAGGACTTTTCATACTACTGAAGATTTAAGAGAGCTTTTGCAAAGAGATGCTAGATGGGGTGTAGATTATGATGGCAATGGAAGGTTAGATCAAGTTACTCCAGGTGCTCCTCCAGGAGGACCAGGCACTGCAGGACCAGATGCAAATGTTAATGTAAAAGTAACGGTAGAAAAAGATGGTAGATTTAAGATAATAAACCCTGATGGAAATAATGCTAAAGATATGACTTTTAAGGTTACTGGCTATTCTAATGAAGCAAATAAAATCGCCACTAATGATAAATTTACCGCTATGTTTAGTGCTTTTGATGGAAATTTTAACAAAGGAAATGGTGAGAAACTTTCTCAAGATATGTATCTTTCAGCTCACACTGCTAGTATAGAGATCTTTGATTCGCTAGGAAGTAAGCACGAATTAACCGTGCAATTTACCAAACAATCAAAAACAGCCGATGGCGGAGCTGAATGGTCTATCATCATATCAGTGCCTGAACCTGCACAGATTAATTTTGCTGGCGATGGCGCACCAGGAAATATAGTAGTAGGGAATTTAAGATTTGGTAATGATGGCTCGCTTTTAAGTTATACTCCAAATGTGTTAAATTTCACAGGAAATAACGGCTCAAAACCAAATCAAGTAGTAAAACTTGACTTTGGAACAACTGGGGCTTTTGATGGCTTGACAAGTTATGATAAAGACTCTGCTACGACTAAGCAAGAAACAGACGGCTATACAGGAGGAAATTTAAAACCTGATGCTTTAAGAACTGATGAAAATGGTTATGTGTATGGAGAATTTACTAATGGCAAAACCCTAGCCTTAGCTAAGGTAGCACTTGCTACTTTTCCAAATAATATGGGGCTTGAGGAAATGGGAAGCAATCTTTTCAAAGCTACGGCAAATTCAGGCACAGCAACTATAGGGCACGCTGGTGAGGGTGGTAAAGGAGGCTTAAGATCTTCTGCGATAGAAATGTCAAATGTGGATTTAAGTCGTTCTTTGACTCAACTTATCGTTATACAAAGAGGGTATCAAGCAAGCTCTAAAACAATCACTACAAGTGATCAGCTTTTAAATACTTTACTTCAATTAAAACAATAATCAAGGCTTAAAGCCTTGATTTCAAGCTTTACAAGGTTATTTAGGTAATCTTGTAATACTTGATAACCTTGACCTTCAATCTATTGCTAACTCACTTCTTTTGCCTTAGAAGTGGGTAGCAAAAATCAAATCGTCAAAATAAAATAAAATTTTAATTTATTTTATGCTTTTAAATTAAAATCACCGCTATATAAAGTTTTTTCAAAAAAGTGCGATATGCTAATGAATCTTTTCAAAAATATTGCTTATTTAAGCGTGATTTTCACGCTTAATTTTTTTTATCAATTTATTTAATTTTCTTTTATTAATCAAACTAAGATAAGAAATCAAAGCTAAAAAAATACAAATTCCTAAAATCACAGCTAGCAAAATAGGCGTATTTGCATTTAAAACACTCACTATAAAAGCCATTATCCCTGCCATTGCAAATTGAGTTGAGCCTAAAAGAGCTGACGCACTTCCTGCATTTTGCTTTGACCTTGACATTGCTAAGGTAGTGGTGTTTGGCAAGATAAATCCTAAGCAAGCAATAGTAAAAATCAAAATAAATTCAAAAACAAAAAATCCTAAATCAAAAGTAGCCCCTATGATGAGTAAAAATGTCAAAAAAGTAATGGTTATTAAAGCTCTAGGAAGTATGTAATAAGGTGAGTATTTAAGTGCCATTTTTGCATTGATTTTAGCAGATATTAAAAAGCTTAAAGCGTGAATTCCAAAAAGTCCAGCGTATTGTTGTTCGCTAAGTTCAAAAACTCTTGTAAAAACAAAAGACGAGCCTGTCAAATACGCAAAAAATCCAGCAAAAATCAAATTTCCACAAAGCAAATATACATTAAAGCGACGATCTTTTAAGGTGATTTTGTAGTTTTTTAAAATTTCTTTGTGATTGAATTTTTTGCCTTGAATGTTGTGATTGCTTTCTTTTAAAACAAAAATCACTAGCAAAAATAATACAAATCCCAAAATAAAAAGAGTAAAAAATATACTTCTCCACGAAAAAAATTGTAATAAAATTCCGCCAAAAGTTGGTGAAAGCATAGGTGCTAAAGAGGTAAAAACCATTATCAAAGCATAAATTCCAGCTGCTTCTTTGAGTTCAAATAAATCATTTACTATAGCCCTTGCGATAACTACGCCAACGCACCCACCTAAGGCTTCAAAAAAACGCAAAGCTATAAAAATATGGATAGAATCTACTAGCACACAAGCTATACTTGAAAAGATAAATAAAAAAAGTCCTATATACAAAGGCTTTTTTCTACCAAAAACATCGCTTAATGGCCCATAAAAAAGCTGACCTAAGGCAAAAGCTATGAAAAAACTTGCTAAGGATAATTGAGTATAAAAAGAATTTGTTTGAAAGCTTTTTTCTACTTCATTTAAAGCAGGTAAATACATATCTGTTGATAAAGGAGCTATGGCTGATAAAAATGCTAGTATGATGATGAGTTTTGATTTTTCAAAACCTTGAATTTGTGTGCTTTTTTGCATAAAATATCCTATAATTTTGCCAAGATTGTATAGTAAAAAAAATAAAAATTAAAGAAAAGCTAAGTTAAAAATAAACAATAATTTACATTTTTTAAAGCCAAATAAGATAAAATAAAAATAAAAGGAAAATTTTTATGAATATGCCTTTTAGTGATGAGGAATTAATAGAACCTGTGAAAGCGAGTTTAGCAAAAACTATGTATATTTTAGAAAATGATGGCGGAGGGCTGGATTTTTTAGGTGTTAAAAATGGCGTAGTTTATGTGAAATTAACAGGTGCTTGTAATGGTTGTCCATCTAGTGGAACTACTTTAAAATACAACTTAGAAAAACAATTAAAAATCGATATACACCCAGATATAAGTATCATAAATTTAACAGGCGGAGAAAGCGAATTTGCAAAATTATAAAAAAATAGCCATAGAATGCTTTTATAATAAAGACTTTAAAAATGCTAAAGCGTATTTTTCTTTAGCGTATAGAAAAAGAAAAAATAAAAGACTACTTACTTTTATAAATATTTGCGATTTAGCATTACAAAGCCCAGAAGAGGCTTTTGTATTTTTTGAATTTTTCTTGCAAAATTATAAAAATACAAAAATAGACACAGATTTAGAAAAGCTCATAAATTTAAGCCAAAGTGTGCAGTTTAAAGAAAATAGCGAGGATTTTGAGGGCTTAAGTTACCAAGATTTTTTACTAAGCGAAAAGGAAGTGGGATTTAAGCAAGCCTTAGAAAATGTTATAATCTCTAATAAACTCATTATAGATGATAAAGAAGATTTTGTGGATTTTTTAGAAAAACTATTAGAATACGGATACAAAGATATGTTAGTAGCTTATATGGAGGATATATCACCGCATTTTTATTCTAATTATCGTTTTATAAAACTTAGTGAAAAATTAAAAGGTTTGTTGTGATAGTCAAAGTAAATGATACTTTTATCACGGATAATTCTAATGAATGCGAGTGCGAGTGTTATTTTTTAAAAACTACGCAAAATGAAAAATTTACCCAAGAAGCTTTAGAAAAACAAGCAAAAATTATCAATATACAAGAGTGCAAAAAGCTTTTAAATATAGATGAAAATATCAAACTCATCGGCATAAGTGGCACAAATGGCAAGACAACTACTGCGGGGGCGGTTTATTCTATCTTGCTTGATTTGGGGTATAAATGTGCTTTGATGGGAACTAGAGGAAGCTTTATAAATGATAAAAAAATTTATCAAAAGGGCTTAACTACTACCCCTATTTTACAGACTTTAGAATTTTTAGCTTTAGCAAGTAAAGAAAAATGTGATTTTCTTGTAATGGAGGTTAGCTCTCACGCTCTTGTGCAAAACCGCATTGAAGGGCTTAAATTTAAAGCTAAAATTTTTACTAATCTTACTCAAGATCATTTAGATTTTCACAAAACTTTTGAAAATTATCAAAAAGCTAAGGAAAGTTTTTTTACCGATGAGAGTATGAAATTTATAAACAAAGACGCAAAGGCAATTAAATTTAATGTCAAAAATGCTTTCACTTACGGGATAGAAAATCCAAGTTTTTACCATATAAAAGCTTATGCTTTAAAGTATGGTATAGAAGCTGTGGTGAATTTTGGTAAAGAAAATTTTTTGATAGATTCTCCTTTAGTAGGGCTTTTTAATCTTTATAATCTTTTAGCAGCTAGTGCTTGTGTAAATGAACTTGTAAAACCAAATTTAAATGAACTTCAAAAAGCTATTAGTAATTTTGGTGGTATCGAAGGTAGAATGCAAGTTGTAGCTAAAAACGTGATAGTTGATTTTGCACATACTCCAGATGGTATAGAAAAAGTGCTTGATGCTTTAAAATATAAAGATTTAATCGTAGTTTTTGGAGCAGGTGGAAATAGAGATAAAAGCAAGCGTCCATTAATGGCAAAAATAGCAAAACACTATGCTAAAAAACTCATCATCACTAGCGATAATCCTCGTTTTGAGGAAGCTATGGATATCATAAATGATATTTTAAGCGGTATAAAAAAAGATGAAAATGTTTATGTAGAATGCGATAGAAAACAAGCTATTAAGGAGGCTTTAAGATTGCAACAAAATGATGAATTTGTAGTGATTTTAGGAAAAGGTGATGAGGATTATCAGGAGATTAAAGGAATTAAATATCCTTTTAATGATAAAGATGTAGTTTTAAAGATATTAAAAGAAGGAAAGTAAATGTTTGAAAATATGGATTTTTCAAAAATGGGAGAGCTTTTAACTAAGGCTCAAGAAAAGGCAAATGAATTAGAACAAGAGGCTTTGAAAAAAGAATTTAATGCAAAAAGTGGTGGAGGGCTTGTAAAGGTAAGTGCAAATGGAAAAGGAGAAATTATCGATATTAGCATAGATGATTCTTTATTTGATGATAAAGAATCTATGCAAATTTTATTAATTTCTGCGATTAATGATGTGCTTAAAATGGTAGAGCAAAATAAAAAGTCAATGGCTAGCAATTTATTTAGTCGAATGGGAGCGATATGAAGATTATAGTATGTATTTTAACTTTAGTTGGAATTTTATTTGCTATTCCAAGACCAAGTTTTAATGATTTTTTAGGGTGTTATCAAAAAAATAAAGCTAGTATGCTAATTTATGAGGGCTTGCCTGCTTTTGCATTAAATGAAGATACCTTAGCTGTGGTAAAAACAAAAGATGGAAAATTAAACAAATACACAAAATACGATCCATTTTTAAATTTATATTTAGTAAGAACAGATTTTAGTTTAATACCTGCACCTATGGGTAATGAAGAAGAGCTTACACGTAGTAGTTGGGTGGGTATTTTAGATGATAATAGAAGCTATATAGGCCATTTGAAGTATTTTGGTCAAAATTTAACTGAAGGAGATCAGCTTGATTTTGAAACTAAAATAGGAGAGTTAAATTCGCCGTGTTGTAAAATGCTAGGCATAGCTTTAGATAATGGTAAATTAATAGGCAATCGCTATTTAAAGCATTTTATGAAGTATTCTGATGTTTATTGGGGCGATGTAGGGGTAGATTTTCAAATGCGTGATGGAAAAATTTATGTCAAAAAAGTCCGCAAAAATGGTCAATTTTTACTAGATGATGAGTTGATTGCAGTTGATGGACAAACATACGATAGCATAAGAAAACTCAATGAAAAAATTTTATTTGCTGATCGCGGAAGCACTTTGTATTTTCATATCTTAAGAGATAATGAGGATTTAAATATTTCTACTATGGTGTTTGATAAAGAATTACCAATACAAGCAAAGCCAAAAAAAGTCGCTCCTGCAAAGCCAACTTCTTTTTATAGTAATTTTGGCTTTCGTATAGATACTAAAATGAATGTCATAGAAGTAACTCCTAACTCAAAAGCACAAATGGCAGGCTTTTTAGTGGGAGATAAAATACTAAGGGTTAATAACCAAAAAATGCAAAATATGGACGAATTCCAGCGTTTTTTAATGCAAGCTAATTCTTTTGATATCTTAGTTTCAAGGAAAGCTACCAATATGCCCTCAGCACAAAATAATAATTTAGAACAAATAAAAAAAGGATATTTTGATTTTTTCATAAGGCTTAATAAATGATACTTGCTAAATTCAACGAGCATTTAGAGCAAAATTGTCCGCAAATTCAAAGTTTTCATCCATTTTTTAACGAAGCTTTAATATGGATACTAAAAGCAGGCGGAAAACATTTTAGAGCACAACTTCTTTTAAATATAGTCAATGCTAAAAATCCGATTTTGCTTGATAAAGCTTTAGATGTAGCCTTAGCTATAGAATTTATTCATACTTATTCTTTAATACACGATGATTTGCCTGCTATGGATAATGCTTCTTTGCGTAGAGGTAAGCAAACTTTACATAAAAAATATGATGAAACAACAGCTATTTTAGTAGGAGACGCTTTAAATACTGAAGCCTTTTTACTACTTTCAAAGCTTGATTTAAAAGATAAAATCAAGCTAAAATTAATAGAAACTTTAGCTTTTAATGCCGGACTTAATGGAATGATTATAGGGCAGGCTATTGACTGCTATTTTGAGGATAAAAATTTAGCCTTAGATGAGGTTGAATTTTTACATATTCATAAAACTGCTAGATTGATTGCTAGTAGTTTGAAAATGGGTGCGATAATTTGCGAATTTAAAACAAAAGAATGTGAAGAAATTTATGAAATAGGGATTTTAATCGGGCTTATATTTCAAATCAAAGATGATATTATTGATGCGACTTTAGATACAAATGAAGCAGGAAAACCTACAAATAATGATACGCATAAAAATTCTTTTATAAAGCTTTTAGGTTTAGATGGTGCAAAGAGGATAAAAGAAGAAAAAATTGCTTTATGTGAAAAAAAGATTAAAAAAATAGATCCACAAATTGCAAAAGAGCTTTATAGATTAATAGATAAATATTTAAAGGGATAAAATGTTACAAAAACAAGCTAATACGATAAGATTTTTATGTGCTGATATGATACAAAAAGCAAATAGCGGTCATCCAGGTGCTCCTATGGGCTTAGCTGATATTATAAGTGTTTTGAGTATGTATCTTATACATAATCCTAAAAATCCTACTTGGTTAAATCGCGATAGATTGGTATTTTCTGGCGGCCATGCTAGTGCTTTGGTGTATAGTTTTTTGCATTTGAGTGGATATGATATAAGTTTAGATGATTTAAAAAATTTCCGCCAACTTCATTCTAAAACTCCAGGACACCCTGAAATTTTCACTCCAGGAGTAGAAATAGCTACAGGCCCCTTAGGTCAAGGCATTGCTAATGCAGTAGGTTTTGCTATGGCGGCTAAAAAAGCTAGTTTGCTTTTAGGAGAGGATATTATTAATCATAAGGTTTATTGTTTTTGTGGTGATGGCGATTTACAAGAGGGAATTTCTTATGAGGCGTGTTCTTTAGCTGGACTTCATAAGCTTGATAATCTCATCATCATATATGATAGTAATAATATTTCAATTGAAGGTGATGTTAGTATTGCTTTTGATGAAAACATAAAAGAGCGTTTTAAGGCTCAAAATTTTGAAGTGCTTCAAATAAATGGACACGATTTTGAACAAATTGACTTAGCGTTTAAAACTGCAAAAGAAAGCAAAAAGCCTTGTTTGATTATAGCACATACTAAAATCGCAAAAGGAGCTTTAGAGCTTGAAGGAAGTCATCATTCTCACGGAGCACCTTTAGGAGAAGAGCTTATTAAAAAAGCAAAAGAAGCTTTGGGATTTAATCCGCAAAAAACTTTTGAAATTCCTGATGATGTAAGAGTGCGTTTTGAAGCAGTTGTCGAGCTTGGAGATTTATTGCAAGCTAAATGGGAGCAAAAGGTAAAAAATTTAAGCGAAGATAAAAAAGCTTTATTAAAAGAGCTTTTAGAACCTGATTTTAGTAAGATTAATTTTCCAGATTTTAAAGGAAAAGATTTAGCTACTAGAGATAGCAATGGTATGATTTTAAATGAAATCGCTAAGGCTGTGCCAGGCTTTTTAGGTGGTAGTGCGGATTTAGCACCTTCAAATAAAACAGAGCTTAAAGATATGGGAGATTTTCCATATGGAAAAAATATCCATTTTGGCATAAGAGAACACGCAATGGTTGCTATAAATAACGCTTTTGCACGTTATGGTTTGTTTTTACCTTTTTCGGCTACATTTTTTATATTTAGTGAGTATTTAAAACCAGCAGCAAGAATGGCTGCTTTGATGAAAATAAAACATTTTTTTATTTTTACTCACGATAGCATAGGAGTTGGAGAAGATGGGCCAACTCATCAACCAATAGAACAACTTAGCACTTTTAGAGCTATGCCTAATTCTCTTACCTTTCGTGTAGGTGATGGGGTAGAAAATGTCAAAGCGTGGCAAATAGCACTTAAGACAAATATGCCAAGTATTTTTGTTTTATCGCGTCAAAAATTAAATGCATTAAGTGATCCGATTTTTGGAGATGTAGAAAATGGAGCGTATTTATTAAAAGAGGAAGCTAATGCTAAATTTACATTATTAGCTAGTGGAAGTGAAGTTTCTTTGTGCTTAAAAACTGCTATAAAATTAAAAGAAAAAAATATTATTTGCAATGTAGTTTCTATGCCTTGCTATGAATTATTTATCAAGCAAGATGAAGCTTATAAAAAAAGAATTTTACAAGGAAAAGTCATAGGGGTAGAAGCAGCAAATTCAAACGAGCTTTATAGGGTTTGTGATAAAGTTTATGGCATAGATAGCTTTGGCGAAAGTGGTAAAGATAAAGATGTGTTTGAATTTTTTGGATTTAGTGAGGAAAGATTGAGTTCTTATATCATAAGTTTGTGCAATGGAGATTAAAGCATTTGATAATACTAAAGAATATGTTTTTAGTATTTTTGGAAGTTGGGATAAAGATAGCGTAATTAGTGCTAAAGTCCCTATTTTTCCGCAAAATAAAAATATTGTTTTTGATTTTTTAAGATTAGATTTTATAGATACTATAGGAGTAAGGTATTTTTTAGCTTTAGAAAATGAGCTAAAGCAAAAAGGCTATCAAGTAGCTAGGATCAATCTATCAAAACAGCACATTATACTTTTTAATCTTTGTGAAAAATATTACAAAAGCTTAGATGATTCTCAAGAAAAACAGCACAAAATTCAAGATTTTTTTGAAAATTTAGGAAAGAAAATTTTTATTTCTTTTGAGGTATTTATCCAGTTTTTAAATTTTATAGGATTGATAATTACTACTTGTTTTCAAACTCTAATTAATCTTAAAAAATTACGCTTTAAAGCTTTTTTATATCACGTAGAAAATAGTGCTATTAATGCTTTGCCTATAGTAATGCTTACTTCTTTGCTTGTTGGTATTGTTTTAGCTTATCAAGCAGCTTATCAACTCGCACAATTTGGAGCAAATATTTATATTGTTGATTTAATGGGAATTTCTGCTACTAGAGAATTAGCACCTTTAATTAGTGCTATTGTTATAGCTGGAAGAAGTGCAAGTTCTTATACAGCTCAAATTGGAGTTATGAAGCTAACTGATGAGATTGACGCTATGAAAACAATGGGTTTTAAAGAGAATGAATTTATTATTTTGCCTAGAGTTTTAGCCTTAACTTTAGCTATGCCTTTTGTGGTAATAGTAGCTGATATTTTGAGCATTTTAGGTGGCATTATGGTTGCTTGGGTGAGTTTGGAGATCACTTCAAGTGAATTTATGAGTCGCTTTAAAGAGGCAGTGGAGTTAAAACACATTATAATTGGACTTGCAAAAGCCCCTATGTTTGGATTTTTGATCGCTTCTATAGCTTGTTTTAGAGGATTTTTCGTGCAAAAAACAACTGAAAGTATAGGAATTTATACGACAAAAAGTGTTGTAAATGCTATTTTTTGGGTTATAGCTTTTGACGCTATTTTTTCTATATTTTTAACAAAGGCTGGAATTTGATTATAAAAGCTACTAATATAAGCACTTATTTTGGTGAAAAATGTGTTCATAAAGATATTAGCTTTGATATAAAAGATAATGAAATTTTTGGGGTCTTAGGTGGTAGCGGTAGTGGAAAATCAGTGCTTTTAAGGCAAATGCTTTTGCTTGAGCATTTTGATAGTGGCGAGTATGAAATTTTAGGTAAAAAATTGCGTGGTATAAATGACAAAGATGCTTTATTTTTACAAAAACAATGGGGAGTTGTTTTCCAATACGGAGCTTTATTTAGCTTTTTTAATGTGATTGAAAATATTAGCATAGCATTAAATGAATACACGAAATTAAAAAAAAATGATATCAAAGAAATAGCTATGATGAAGCTCAAAATGGTAGGGCTTGATGAGAGTGCTGCTAAGCTTTACCCTAGTGAAATAAGTGGCGGTATGAAAAAACGAGTGGCTATAGCAAGGGCTTTAGCGCTTGATTCTAAATTATTATTTTTAGATGAGCCAACATCTGGACTTGATCCTTATAGCTCAAGAGAATTTGACGATTTGCTTTTAAATTTAAAGCATAGTTTTAATTTATGTGTAGTATTAGTAACTCACGATAAAGAAAGTATGAAAAAAGTTTTAGATAGATTTTTAATTATAGATGAGAAAAAAGTGGGATTTTTAGGAAGTATGCAAGAGCTACAAAATCAAAATGAAAAGTTATATAAGAGGTTTATGCGATAATGGAAAATAGGGCAAATTATATACTCATAGGAATTTTTGCAAGTGTTTTGTTTTTTATAAGTTTGTTTTTTATAGTTTGGTATGGTAATTTAAAACACGAAAAGGCTTTTAATTATTATGAAATTTTTATGGAAGAATCTGTAGCAGGACTTAGCGTAAAAGCTCCTGTTAAATTTTTAGGTGTAGATGTAGGGAGCGTAGAAAAGATAAGCATTGATACAGCAAGCTCAAAATTTAGAGTTAAAATTTTAGTCAAACTTGATTCTAATTTAGTCGTAAAAACAGATACTTATGCAAGCTTACAAATTCAAGGTATCACTGGATTTAAATTTATACAGCTTTCAGGCGGTAGTGAAAAGGCACCTATTTTAAAGGCAATTGATAGCAAATATCCTATTATTAGTTCTAAAGAAAGTTTTTTTGCAAGTATAGATAAACAAACTACAAATATTTTAGAATTAATCTCTAGCTTAAAATTTAAACTAGAAATTCTTTTAAGTGATAAAAATTTAAAGCATTTTGAAAATTTTTTATTCAATTCTTCTCAATTAGTAGAAAAACTAAATAAACAATCTTTGCCATTTTTATCAAATATCCACAACACTTCTTCAAAAGTAGCTAAAAGCTCAGAGGATTTTTCTGTATTTTTAAATAAAGTAAATTTAGAATTTGATGAGTTGGAAAAAAGTAAGGTGTTGTTAAATGATAATTTAGAAATTTTGAGATTTTTACTTTTGGATTTTACTCAATTGCTTGAAAAATTAAAGCAAAATCCTTCAAGTGTTATTTATAAAGATCAAAAGACTCAATACGCTCCAGGAGAATGATGTGAAAAATATATTTTTTGTTTTGATAGTTTTATTTTTTAGTGCTTGTTCTTTGATTAATCCAAGTCAAACTTTACCTTCTGCAAAGTATTTTTCTATAGATTTGCAAAATAATTTAATCAATACAAATATCTATAAAAATGCAAATATAATAGTAACACTTCCTAAAGGCCTAGATTATTCAAGCAGTATTTTTTATAAAAAAGATGAGCTTACTTATACTTACGCATATCATTTTTGGAAAGAAAATCCAAATTTAATGGTGAAAAATTTTTTAGAATTTAATTTACAAAATCTTAAAATTTTTAAAGCTGTTTTAAATCAAGATAGCTTAGCTAAAGTAGATTTTATTTTAGAAAGCAAGATAGATATTTTAGAGCAAGAATTTTTAGATCAAATAAATTCAAAAGCTAAATTCGCAATCAATCTTACTTTAGTAGATATGAAAGATAAAAGTGTCATAGCAAGTAGATATTTTTCCTATGAAAAGGAACTTAGTGAAGCTAATCCTAATTTATTAATTAAAACTTATAATGATATTTTTAAACAATTTAGTGAAGAATTTTCTAGCTGGATAATAAAAAATTTGGAATAAAAAATGCTTTTTTAATCATAGCAATAAAAAAGAAGGTGTGATTATGATAGATGAATTAGAAATATTACAAAAGCATTTAGGTCAAACTGGCATTGGTTTAGATGGAGCAAATTTAAAACATCAAACACAAAAATTTAGCGAAGATATCACAGACGCAAATGATTTTGTAGGTGCTTTGCAAATTTTAGATTCTGCATTGAAAAAGATTTTAAAATTGTTAGAAGATAGAGATTATGAAGATGTGCAAGATAAGGTTTTAATCGCTAGTGAGAGTATTAAAATAGTAGATAATTGCTCATTTTTAGGTAATGCTTTATTTGATAATAACTATAATGTAAATGTTGGGAATAAAGCTTTTTGCTTTGAAATTTGCAACCCAATAAAAATTTTAGAAAATAGTGATTATTTAGGTATGAAAGCATATATAGAAGATAAAAGAGAAGAGCTTGCTTTGTTGCTTAGTGAGCTTGCAGGAGCTATAGCTAATTATAATTTAGGTCAAAGTTTTTGCACAATGGAATTTGATACAAAAAATAATCTTGATTTTACAAAGATTTTCAAATAAACTAAAGGCAAAAAAGCCTTTAGTTTTATTATTTGATTACACCGCAAGCCATTCTAGCTCCGCCACCTCCAAGAGCCATTGGATGATCGCTATGATTATCACCACCAAAATGTATCATTAAAGAATGATTTTTTAATTCTTTTATATTTTTTATCTTAGGTGCAAGGACAGGATTTGTAGCTTTACCATCTTTATCAACATAAAGTGGTGGTAAATCTCCTTTATGACCTTTATCGTCCCAAGGAGTTGAGTGCATTTGAGTTTTATTAGGGTCCCAATGTCCTCCAGCTTTCATACCAAGACCTTTTTCATTTGCTCCACAATCTGCATTTTCGTGGATATGAAAACCATGAATTCCACTTTCTAATCCTTGAAGATTTGGGTAAAATGCCACTCCGTATTTTGTTTGAATAGCTACAATTTCTCCAGCGTCTTTATTTGTATCTTTATCTAGTATTTGCATTTTAATTACAATGCTGTCTTTTTGTGATTTCATATCGTTATTTGCCATATTTGTAGCAAATAAAAAACTTGAAATTAACAATGTTCCTGTAATAATTTTTTTCATTATTGTCTCCTTTTTTTGTTTTTAGTGATTCATTTTAACACATAAAATTAAAAATTTTAATAAAAATTATTTATAAATAAAATATATAAATTAAGCTTATTTATCAATAATTTAAGTCCCAGTCTATAGGCTCTTTTCCAAGTTGTTTTAAGATATTATTGCTTATTGAAAAATGCTTACAACCAAAAAATGCCCCTCTTGCTAAAGGAGAAGGGTGGGCAGCTTCTAAGATAAAATGTTTATTTTGATCTATAAGATTTTTTTTGTTTTTAGCGTAATTTCCCCAAAGCAAAAATATCAAATTTTCTTTTTTTTCACTTAATTTTAAGATGACATTATCACTAAAATTTTGCCAACCAAAATTCATATGAGAAGCTGGATTATTTGCCTTAACGCTTAATATAGAATTTAAAAGTAAAATTCCTTGCTTAGCCCATTTAGTCAAATTTCCGTGTTTAGCTATAGGGATATTTAAGTCATTAAAAAGTTCTTTGTATATATTTAGCAAAGAAGGGGGAATTTTTACACCATAGGGCACACTAAAGCTAAGCCCCATAGCTTGATTTTTATGATGATAAGGATCTTGTCCTAAGATTACAAGTTTGAGATTTTCTAGCGGGGTTAAATTAAAAGCATTAAATATTAAATTATTTGGTGGGTAAATTATCTCTTTATTTTGCAAAGCATTGATGTAATTTTCTTGTATTTTTAGAAAATAAGGTTTTGAAAATTCATCTTTTAAAAATAATTTCCAATCATTTGTTTTGATTTTATTTATATTAATTTGCATTTTACCAAGCTACAAGGGATTATTAAATTTAAAAAATGAGTGCAAATTACTTGCACTCAAAGATAACTTTTGCTAAGAGTTTTTGCTTTTCATTTTGTGTAATAGGTAAAGTGGTATTATCAAAAGCTAAATTAGCGTGCATTAATTTTGAAAGACGCTGGAGAGCTTGATTTGTGTCAAAATCAATGCTTTTTATAGAGCAAATTTTATTTAAATTTTTAGAATAATATTCGCTTTTTTCAAAAGCTTTTTTTAAAGCAAGATCGTATAATTTTTCTTTATTTTCTTCTAAAATTTTTTCATCAAAAGTAGCTTGTAAAGCTTTTGTGGAAAATACAATTAAAGAATTTTTAGAGCTGATATCATAAATATCTTTAATCATAGCTTCAAAGTCTTTATTTTTTTCTTTAGAAAAAATACAAGAAAAATTTGAATAAAGATTGTATCCATTTAAAGTTTTGTGGTCTTGATTGTAATTATAATTTGGCTCTAAAGTATAACTACCTCCTTTGCAAAAATTCTCCTTAGCTATACGCATACTAAGTTCTTTGAAAGTATTTTCAATAGACGCCTTTTCCTCTTCGCTTATAATTGTTTTTTGACTAAGTTCATTGCTTGCGTTAAAATTCAAATTTGCTTTGTAGCTATTAGGCATAATTTCATCAAAAACCTCTATATCTCTTGCAAATTCTAAAGAATTAGAATTTTGATTTTTCAAACCTAAAAATTCAGTATTAAATACTACACCTAATACAAAAAGTATCAAGCATAGCAATCCTACTCCAAGTCCTTTAAAAAAGCTTTTCATTGTTTATCCTTGTTTTAAAATTATTTTGTATTTTAACACAAAGGCTTTAAAATTGATTGTATAATAGCTATTAAAATTAGAAAAATATCTTATAAAAAATTTATCAAAGTATTTAAAATGGTATGAATATAAAATTTAAGATAAATAGCTTTTTTTATGAGAAATTGCAAAATAGCATTGC
>NZ_JAHHTD010000010.1 GCF_020024835.1 Campylobacter sp.
AACAAGATAAAGTTAATACTTTATCTTGTTTATATTGTATTTAAAAATCAAAATTGTAGATTAGAAAGGTTGTGTTATGATTGAATTTTTAAATGAGGATAGAGAGAAATTTAAAGAGTGTTTAATTAATTTTTTTAGAAATGCCTACAATGGCGATAAATTACTTCGCAAAGATGAAGAAGATAATTTTATTTTCTTAAAAAAATATGATTTTTTTGCTAAATTGAGTTATGGAAGGGGAAAAGTAGCTAAAATTCCTTGGATTATATTTATAAGAATGGATACGCAAGAATATAAAGCATCTTATGGCGTTTATGTATATTGTGGTATAAAGCGAGAAAGTGGAGAAATTTTTGTTCGTATTGGAGATAGCGAGGATGTAATAATTAACTATATTGCAAAAAATAAAGTTTATGAATACAATAGAAAATTCAATAATGTGGCTTTTAACTATCCAAATTTAAATAATGATATTGAAGCGATTATTGATAAAATCATAGAAAATATGCAATGGTTTAAAAATTTACCAATAAATGAAATTCAAGATAGAAATTATTTATCCAAAATCAACAATAAAGAAATAAGAAACGATGAAAATGAAAAAATTTACAAAGAGCAGTATTTTGAAAATGAAAAAGCACCAAGTGAAAATCAAAATCTACCTTTAAATCAAATTCTTTATGGGCCTCCAGGCACAGGAAAAACTTACCATACAATCGACAAAGCTTTAGAAATTTTAGGTGAAAATTTACAAACTAGAGATGAGAAAAAAGCAAAATTTAATGAATATGTAAAAAATGGGCAAATCATTTTTACTACTTTTCATCAAAGTTATGGATATGAGGAATTTATTGAAGGTATAAAGCCTGATTTTGATGATGAAAATTCTGAGCAAATAAAATACAAAATACAAGATGGAGTTTTTAAAAAGCTTTGTAATAAGGCTTTGGAAAACAAAGATAGTATGGAGAATTTTAAAAAATATATAGAAAAATTAAAAGAAGATGTTAGACAAAATGAAAATAATCCAGAAGAATATTTTAAATTACTAAATACAAAGTATCTTATTCAATACAAAGATGGAAAAACATTTAGAATTAAATTTAATGATATGAGTAAAAATCATAAAGATTACCCAGTAAGTATAGATAATATAGAAAAATTATATAAAACCTCTAATGTAGATGAAATACATAATATAGCATATGTTAAAGCGGTATTGAATTATTTAAAATCGCAAGGTTTGAAAGATTACCAAGAAAAAGATGAAAAAGTAAATTTACCTTACATAATCATCATAGATGAGATTAATCGTGGTAATGTAAGTAAGATTTTTGGTGAGCTTATAAGCTTGATTGAACCTAGCAAAAGAATAGGTGCTAAAGAGGAGTTAAAAATAACTTTGCCATATAGTGGCGAAAAATTTGGAGTGCCTAAAAATGTCTATATCATAGGCACTATGAATACAGCAGATAAAAGTATAACTTCACTTGATACAGCTTTAAGAAGACGTTTTGAATTTATTGAGATGATGCCAAAATGTGATGATTTAGATATAGATTGCGAAGGTGTTAATCTGCAAGAATTACTAAGAGCTATTAATACTCGCATAGAATACTTGCTAGATAGAGAAAAGACAATCGGACACGCATTTTTTATAGGTGTTAAAAATTTAAAAGATTTAAAATTTGTTTTTCAAAATAAAATAATCCCACTTTTGCAAGAGTATTTTTATGATGATTATGCTTTGATTGACGCAGTTTTAAATAAAAATGGTATGTTGGAAAAACAAGATATAAATAACAATTATTTGAAAAATATGAGAGAATTTATAGAAAGTGATAAGGTTATTTATAAATTTAGTGATAGCAAATTTTGGGATAAGACTACTTTTAAAAAAATATATGAATAATGAAAACAAATAATACCTTTTCTATCATTGAATACCAAGCTTTTTCTAAAGAAGATTTGCAAGATATTTTCAAAGAAAAAGCTAAAAGCTTTTATAAAGAGCTAGAAGATTTTGCAAAAAATAATGAAAGCCTTTTAGGCTTTAAAAATAAAAATACTTTAAAAGCTAAAAATTATGTAGGTATTATACAGACTAAAAGCGGGGTTTTAGAGATTTTACCAAAATGTGTGAATTTAAATAGCTATAAAGATAAAGAGCATAAATCATCTACTATCTCGAAAGAAAAATTGCTAAAAGCTTATGATTTAACTCAAATAAGCCAGGCTAAAGCTGATGAGAATTTTTATGGAGAGGATTTTAAGTTTGATCCCAAAGTTCTTTTGATTAATATGCTAAAAACCTTAAAAAATTCTCCATTTAAAAAATCTCAAATTTCATCTTTGCAAATTGCTAAAATGCCTTTATTTGAAGTATTTATCACTATGTTTTTAGATGAATTTGATATCGTGCATAAAAAGGGTTTGATGAGATTTTATGTAAATAGTAAAGAAAATAGAGTCTTTTTAAAAGGCAAATTGCTTTTTAACGAACATATTAAGCAAAATTTAATACACAAAGAAAGATTTTTTACAAATAGTGATGAATTTATTTTAGATATAGCACCAAATCGCTTAATAAAATCAACTCTAAATTTTTTAAAGTCTAAAACAAGTTTGAATAAATTTAAAATCATCAAAGCTATGCAAATGCTTGATGAGGTGGAATTTTCTACAAATTATGAGAGGGATTTTAGCTTTAAAATTTCAAGACATTTTAATTATTATGAAAATCTAATTTCTTGGTGTAAGATATTTTTACTCCATCATTCTTTCACGCCAACTCAAGGTAAAAAAGAAGCCTTTGCTTTGCTTTTTCCTATGCAAAAGCTTTTTGAAGATTATGTGGCTTATATGTTTAAACTTGCTAATCCAACTGAGTGTATTAAGACTCAAAGTAGTGGAAAATATTTAGTTTCAAAAAATGATGAAAATTGTTTTATGTTAAAACCTGATTTATGTATCAAGGATAAAATGATTTTAGATATCAAATGGAAAATTCCAGATGATAGTGAAGATGAAAAAAAGCACGGCATAGCTCAAAGTGATTTGTATCAAATGTTTGCTTATGCTTGTAAATTTAAAATTCATAATATAAAGCTTGTGTATCCGCTTTGTGAAAGAACGATGAAATTAAAAGAAAAAATCAAAAAGCCATTAGTATTTAATGCAAGTAAATATTTGTGGTTTGAATATGAAAAACGCTGTTTTAAAGATGATATAAAAGTGCAAGTATTTTTTGCACCTTTATCTTTTTAAAACAAGTAGTCTTGATCTAGTTTCCATTTTTGTGCAATGCTTTTGTTAAGTTTGTGGCAGTTTCTAAATATTTTATACATATAATCAACTTTACTTGTATCCCAATCAGATAAGTCTTGATTAAAATTAACGCAATTTTCAAACATAAAATCCATATTTTTTACTTTAGAAATATCCCAACTCGACAAATCCTGATTAAAATTTTCACAACCTTCAAACATTGAAGCCATGTTTTTTACATTTTGAACATCCCAATATTTTAATCCTTTAAAATCATTTCTTGTAGAATTTTTAAATAATTCACTCATGTCTGTAATAAAGCGGGTATCTATATATTTTAAATTAATTTCCTTTTCGATCAACTCTTTTAATTCATCTTTTGTTTTTGGGTGATAATTTTTTAGAGATAAAATTTTCGTGTAAATATAATATAAAAATACTATACCTATAAGAATTGCTCCGATTATTAATATAGCACCAATTATGAAAGAGAAAATAAGCATAGCAACACCGATATTATAGTATATTAAAAGTCCTATTCCTATGATTGCTCCAATTATGAGTGTTGAGATTAATATAATCAAAGTTAAACCTAGCCATAATTCCCAAAAAGCTAAGAGTAAAAGTATAAATATCATTATTCCTATGATAGTCCAAATCATATTGCTCCTAAATTAATTATATTAATTTATTATATTGATTTATTATATTGATTATTTACTGATAAGTGATTAATATATTTTGCTATATTTTTAAAAATAAAACGATAGAAGGTAATATGAATCACGAATTTTATATGAATTTAGCTATAGATGAAGCTTGGAAATATCAGTTTTTAACTTATCCAAATCCAGCTGTAGGTTGTGTAATCTTAGATAAAAACGGCAAAATTTTAAGCATACAAGCACACAAAGAAGCAGGTAAAGCCCACGCAGAGCTTAAAGCAGTAAGCAAAGCCTTAAAAATGCTTAATCCAAATTTAGATTTAGCAAAAAATGCAAATGATTTATATGAATTTATTTGTAAAAATCATCAAAATTTATTAAAAGGTGCTATTGCTTATGTGAGTTTAGAACCTTGTAATCATCAAGGCAAAACACCTCCGTGTGCAAAGCTTTTTAGCACACTTGGTTTTAGTGAAGTTTTTATCGCCACTAAAGATGAGCATAAACTTGCAAGTGGCGGTGCAGAATTTTTAAAAAATCAAGGCATAAAAGTGCAAATTGGAATTTGTGAAAAAAGAGCTAAGGAGCTTTTAAAACCTTTTTTAAAATGGCAAAAGTCAAGCTTTAAAATTTTTAAACTAGCTCTTTCTTTAAATGGTTCAGCTCTTGGAAAAATAGTCAGTTCTAAAGCTAGTAGAATTTATGCTCACACGCTACGCTCAAAGCTTGATTTACTCGTAATAGGCGGAGAGACTATAAGGTATGATAGGCCTATTTTAGACGCAAGGTTAGCAAATGCTAAAGCACCAAATGTATGTGTGTTAAGTCATAAAAAATTAGAAGAATTTGATAAAAATATACCTTTATTTAATGTGCCAAATAGGCAGATTTTTTCAAGTATCCCTAAAGAAGCTAAATTTATTATGTATGAAGGGGGAGGGAATTTTTTAGAAGCTTTTAAAGATGAAATGGATATGTTTTTAATTTTTTCAAATTCTAATTTCAATACCCTAGAAAGTATAAAACTTAATTTAAATTTAAAGCCTTTATATAAAGGCTTTTTAGAAAATGATACTTATGGAATTTATGAAAAAATTTAAATACCTTAATAAATTCTTTGTTCGTTGAGTTTTATAAAAATTTTTGTAAATACATTAGAAAAAAAGCTCGTGCTTTGTTCTTCTAGTCTTTTTATAAATTTATCAAAAGTATCTTCTTTTTGCCATATTGGATTTTGCACTTTTGAAATTTTTTCTAATTCTTTTTTAGCTTCTTCGTAATTTCCAACTTTATCTATAAGTTTTAATTTTAATGCTTCATTTGCTAAAAACACTTTAGCATCAGCCCATTGTTGAGTTTGATTTAAGTCTAAATTGCGATTTTTAGCCACAAAATTTGTAAAAAGCTTATAGCTTTGATCTGCTAAATTTTGCAAGAATTCTTTTTCTTGCTCGCTCCATTTTCTCATAAAAGTCCCTGCTTCTTTGTAACTTCCCACACTTATAGTTTGCTCGCTAATGCCTATTTTTTGAGCTAAATTACTTACATCAAATCCTTGCATTATCACACCAATAGAGCCCACAAAACTTGCTGGATTTGCAATTATTTTATTTGCACTTACTGCACTTAAATAACTTCCACTTGCTATGGTGCCACCTGCATATACAACTACAGGTTTTTTAGCCTTTAAATCTTTGATAGCTAAAGCTAGTTCCATACTTGGAGCAAAGGCTCCACCTGGACTATCTATGTAAAATAAAACACCTTTTATAGTTTTGTTATCTTTTAGTTTATATATTTGCTCTAAAAGATTATTTACATTAGTGATTTCACCTTTTAAATTGATTTGTGCTAAATTAGCGTCAGAGAGTTTTGCATTTTCTCCACTTGGAGATAAGACTAAAAACACTATAAATAAAAACACAAAGGTTTTAAAATATTGATTGATATAAGAAATAATTTTTCCTATACCTTTAAAAAATGACTTTATAATTTGCATTCTTTTCCTTCTATAAAGAGTTTTGAAACTTCTTTGCTTTGTAAGATAAATTGCAAAGGAAGTTGATTTAAATTTGCACTACTTGGCAAAGCAAAAACACTAAAATCAGCAATTTTATCTTTTTTTATTTCTCCTAAATTTAAATTTAGTGCTTTTGCAGCTTTATTAGTTGCCATTAAAATTAGTATTTTAGCAAAATTTTCTAACTCAAAATTATTATGAATGAGTAAATTTGCACGCATTTCATCTAGCATACTCAAAGAAGTGTTGGAGCTTAAGCCGTCTGTTCCAAGATGTATATTAATTTTATATTTTAAATTTTGCTTTAGTTTGAATGTTTTTTTACTTAAAAATTTATTTGACATAGCACAATGAGTAATAGAATGTAAATTTTTATCTAAAAGCTCAAATTCTTTTAAATATACGCAGTGAGTAAATAAAGTTCTTTGATTTTTAAAAAATTCTAAAAAACTTTTTGGAGTATAAAATGGCATAGGATTTTTAACAAATTTAGACAAACTTTTTTTAAATCCTCCTTTTTTAAACCTTAGCCAGTTGTTTTCATAATTACTTTCTAAAAAATGAGTGCTAATTAAATTATTATTTTCTTTTGCAAGTTGTATTGCAAATTTGATAAGTTCAGGGTGTGTAGAATAAGGTGAATGCACTGAGATAGCAGGTATAAATTTAGAATTTTTTTGTGCTAAACTTTTTTTATAGCGTTTTAAAAATTCTTCTTTTTTTTCTGGTATTAGCTCTTTATTAGATCCTAAAATTTCATTAAAAAATATGATTCTTGCTTGAGAATTAATACAAGGATTTAAATCACTTCCAAAACTTGAAATTTCGCCTATAGTAGCTGTGCCACTTTTTAACATTTTGTGTATATTTTGTAAAATCAATTTTTCTTTTGCTTGTTCGTTTAAAATAAAGCGATTGTTAAATACGCTATCAAGCCATTTTAAAAAATCTCCAAAGATTAAATTTCCATTGTTTGCACTATATTCTAAGTGTGTATGAGGATTGATAAATGCTGGCAAAAGTAAAGAATTTTCATCGATATTAATAACTTGTGCTTGCGGATAGTTTTTTTGTAATTTTTCTAAAGTGTCTATTTGTAAAATTTTTTCATTAAAAAGCAAAGCTTTATTTTGCAATACACTAAAATTATCATCACAAGTAAAAATTATTTTTGGAGCAATTATATACATACATCAACCTTTTTTAAAAGGGAAATTGTAGCTAAAATTTAGCTTTAAAATGCTATAATGTAGTAAATTTTGCTAAAACAAGGTTGGATAAATGAAAGTAATGGTTATACAAGGTCCAAATATTAATATGCTAGGAATTAGAGAAACGCATATTTATGGCAATATGAAAATGAATGATATTCACGAACAAATGGCTATGGCTGCTAAACAAGCAAATAATGAAATTGAATTTTTTCAAAGTAATTTTGAGGGCGAGTTGGTAGATAAAATTCAAGAATGTATGGGAAGTGTTGATGGAATCATCATCAATGCTGCAGCTTATTCTCACACTTCCATTGCAATACGTGATGCTATTGCAGCGATAAATTTACCAGTGATTGAAGTGCATATTAGCAACACTTACAGAAGGGAAGAATTTAGACAAAAAAGTATAATAGCTCCAGTTTGTGCAGGGAGTATAATAGGCTTTGGTCCTTTTGGTTATCATATGGCTTTAATGGGACTTTTTCAAATTTTTGATAGAATTAACACATACAAAGCAGCTCAAATTAATCAACAAGATCAAATGAACTCTTAATTTAAATAAGGAATGCTTAATATATTTTATCCATAAAAATGGAAAAATTAAGAGGGATTTGAAGCTTAATAAACTTGATATTTTAGAGTTAGATGTATCAAAAAAGGTGGTGGTATTATAATTTATATAAAAGGAGCTAGGAGTATAGAAAAAAATCGTTTTTTTCCTTTTTACACTAATTGGCAACGAAGAGGTAAGTATGTGGCTATTGTGGGTTTAGGAAGTAATATAAAAAATGAAAAAAATCGTTTTTTAGTTTTATTTAGAGTTTTAATGCGAGATAGGCGTTTGCAAGTTTTACAAACTTCTCCATTTTTGATTAATAAAGCCTTTGGTTTTGAAGAACAAAAAGATTTTACTAACGCTGTAATGGTGATAAGCACGAGTTTGCACGCAAGAGCACTTTTAAAAGTTTTGCTTTTTTATGAATTTAAATTTAAAAGAAAGAGAACTTTTAAAAATGCTCCTAGAACACTGGATTTGGATTTATTATATTTTTCAAAAAAAGTGAGAAAAGATGAGTATTGCGTAGTACCCCATAAGGGTGTAAATGATAGAATTAGCGTGATTTTGCCTTTGGGCTTGTTAAGATAAGGATTAAAATGGGACAATTAATTCACACCTTTACGGTTGAGAGCACTGATGAGATTATACCTAAGGTTAAGCAAGATTATGGAGATAAAGCTTTAATTGTAACTAATAAACAAATTCGTCCAAAAACGATAAATCAAAAACCATTATATGAAGTTATTGTTGCCATAGAAGAGCTTGATTATGAAGAACATTTAAAACAAAATAATAAACCAGTGCCACAAAAGAAAAAGCCAGATATTGCGAAATTTCCAGAAGCAAAAATTCAAACTCCTATATATGAAGAAGAAAAAGAAGAAGATGTAGTGCTTGATTTTTCTAAAAATATCAAACAAGAATCATCTAGCATACAAAAAAAAGGAAGGAAAGATGAGCATTTTTTAAATTTAAAAAATAAGCTTTCTCAAGTAAGTTCAGAAATTAGTAGAGTTTCTAATTACCAAGATTTTTCCGCTAAGAATGTGAATTATGATAAAAAAATAGAATCTTTTGAAAAACAAATGAGTAAATTAAATGACAAAATGAATTTACTTGTGGATATGATGTGGGATGATAAGGCAGATTTGCGTAAAGAGCTTGTTATACCACCTGAATTTGCTAGCATTTATAAAAAAGCTAAAGCAAGTGGTATGCAAGAATCCCACTTAGAAGCTATTATGAAAGCTACTATAGAAAATATGCCAAGCACTATGAAGGTTAATCAAGAAGCTGTGCAAAGATATTTTTACTCACTTTTAAGAAATATGTTTCCTTGTCGTTTAGAAAGTGAAATTAAAAAACAAAAGATTATGATGTTGGTTGGACCAACTGGTGTTGGCAAAACTACTACATTGGCTAAGCTTGCTTTTCGCTATGCTTATGGAGACAGACGTTATAAGACAGGTATTATTACGCTTGATACTTATAGAATTGGTGCTGTTGAGCAGCTTTTTCAATATGCAAAAATGATGAAATTGCCTATTATTGATAGTATTGATCCAACGGATTTAGATGATGCTATAAAAAGTTTAAATACTTGTGAGGTAATTTTAGTAGATACTACGGGAAATTCACAATATGATCAAGCAAAACTTGAAAAAACTAAGGAATTTTTATCACATTCTAATGCACAAATTGATGTAAATTTAGTTCTTTCTGCAAATACTAAATATGAAGATTTGTTAGAAACTTATAATAATTTTTCATTTTTAAATATAGATACTTTAATTATTACTAAATTTGATGAAACTAAAGTTTTTGGTAATGTATTTTCTTTGCTTTATGAAACAAGCACTCCGATGAGTTTTTTTTCCATAGGGCAAGAGGTGCCTGATGATATTGAAATAGCAAATAGCGACTTTTTAGTTCGTTGTGTTTTAGAGGGTTTTAAAAAGGATGAAAATGAGTAATCAAGCAGAAAAATTAAAAAACCTTGTAAAAGATGAGAAAGCTAGTGTAAAACAAACCCATTTTATCGCTGTAACTAGCGGTAAAGGTGGTGTTGGAAAAAGCACTTTTAGTGCAAATTTAGGTAATGTTTTAGCTAAAAATGGCTATAAAGTAGGACTTTTTGATGCAGATATAGGGCTTGCGAATTTAGATGTGATTCTTAATGTTCGAGTAGAAAAAAATCTTTTGCACGTTTTAAAGGGCGAATGTTCTTTAGAGGATATTTTGATAGAAGTTAAGACAAATTTATGGTTAATACCTGGTGAAAGTGGTGATGAAATTTTAAAATATAATGATAAAAATATTTATGAGAGATTTTTAAATCAAACTAGTATTTTAGATGATTTAGATTTTTTGATTATCGATACTGGTGCAGGAATTGGTGGCAATATAGGCAATTTTTTAGAAATGTCAGATGAGGTTATAGTAGTTACCGTTCCTGATCCTGCTGCAATTACCGATGCTTATGCTACTATTAAAACTACTTCAAAAACTAAAGAGAATTTGTTGATGATTTTTAATGTAGTTAAAAATGAAAATGAAGCTTTAAGAATTTTTGATAATATTAAAAAGGTTGCAGATATTAATATAAAACATAATCTTGATTTAGAATTTTTAGGTTTTTTAACTCAAAGTAAAGATATTAGTTCAAGTATTAAAAAACGAACTTTATTTAGTGATGATGATACTAATGCAAGCGATGAGCTTAAAACTATAGCCTCCAAGCTTTTATATAGGTTGGAACAAAAAGTGCTTAATAATGTTGGCGATAGAAGTATAATGAGTTTTTTTAAGAAGCTTTTGGATCGTTTTTAAATTGAAGGAAAATTATGAGACCAGAAAATTTTGTAGCTTTTTTTACAGTTTGTGGTTTTTTTATAGGTTTAATGTTTACTATAGTTAATATTGATAGTGCTGTAGAAATAGTAGTTTATACTTGTTTAATTACTTTTGTTTTTTATGTTTTAATTCATATTGTTATAATGATTTTTGTGGATATTCATAAAATCAGTGGTAGGCATTTTAATAAAGAAAAATATGAAACAGAAAATAATAGATTTATTACAGAATTAGCTTCTAGAGAAAAGAAAATGGAATATTTACTTGAAAAACTTCAAGAAGAAAGAGAAGATCTTAAAAAACTTGAAACATCTAATAAGAAAAGAAGTGCAAGACATGCAGCCGCATAATGCTTATGTTTCCACTTTAAAAAAAGAGCAAGATGATTTAGTTATTTCTTATATGCCTGCTTTAAAGGCTATGGCATTTAGACTTAAAGAACGTTTGCCAGCAAGTATTGATGTTAATGATTTAATTAGCATAGGCGTTGAGGAAATGATAAAGCTTTCACGTCGTTATGATAAAGAGCAAAATGATAATTTTTGGGGTTTTGCTAGAAAAAGAGTTAATGGTGCTATGCTTGATTATTTAAGAAGTCTTGATGTGATGAGTAGAAGCAACAGAAAAATCATCAAGGATATCGATGTAATTATTGATGAATTTTATCAAGAAAATGAAAAAGAACCAGATGATGAGTATTTAGCACAAAGACTAAATTTAGAAGTTGAAAAAGTCAAAGAAGCAAGAGCTGCACATGCGATTTCTCTTGTTATGCCTTTAGATGATCAGTTAAATTGTTTTAATGATAGCAATATCATAGAGCAAATTGAAAAAGAAGAATTAATAGAAAAAATCAACGTAGTTTTAGAGGAATTTAAAGAAAGAGAAAGGCTTGTGATACAGCTTTATTACTATGAGGAGTTAAATTTAAAAGAAATAGCTGAAATATTAGAAATTAGCGAATCTAGAATTTCTCAAATTCACAAACGTTTATTAAAGAAAATTCGTGAAAGGTTAGCTTAAATGGCTGAAATACTTTCTCAAGAGGAAATTGATGCTTTATTAGAAGTTGTTGATGATGATAGTGATGATAGTGCTACTCCTTCTAAAATCGAAGAATTAGAAGATAAAAGAGATATAGTTGTATATGATTTTAAGCGTCCTAATAGAGTCTCCAAAGAACAACTTCGTTCTATTAAAGGTATTCATGATAAATTAGCAAGAAATCTTGCTTCGCAAATTTCTTCTATGATGAGAAGTATAGTTGAGATTAAACTGCATTCTGTAGATCAAATGACTTATGGTGAATTTTTGATGTCTTTGCCAAGCCCTACTAGTTTTAATGTTTTTTCTATTAAACCTCTTGATGGAAATTGTGTTTTAGAGATTAATCCAAGTATCGCTTTCCCTATGATAGATAGACTTTTAGGTGGGCAAGGTGATAGTTTTGATACCTTAAGAGAGCTTACGGAAATAGAGCTTAATTTGCTTGATTCTATTTTGCGTATTATAATGCAAAGATTAAAAGAAAGTTGGATGAATGTAACTGAAATTTATCCAAGTGTTGAAGCTAAAGAATCAAGCCCTAATGTTGTCCAAATTGTTTCTCAAAATGAGATTGTTATTATGGTCGTTATGGAGATTATTATAGGTAATTCAAGCGGTATGGTTAATATATGTTATCCGGTAGTGCATTTAGAGAGTGTATTAAGTCGTTTAGCAAATCGTGATATTATGATGGGTGAGACATCAGCGAAAAAATCAAGAAATAAAGAGTTAAAAACTTTAATTGGACGTGCTGAAGTTATTTATGAAGCAATGCTTGGTAAAACTTTTGTAAGTGTTAATGAATTTTTAGAACTTAAACAAGGAGATATTTTAAAACTTGATAGAACAGCTGATGATAAGGCCGTAGTTTCTATAGATAAAAAAGATGTATTTTTAGCTCAAGTAGGACTTCATAGATTTAGAAAATCAATTAAAATATTAGAATTGATTAAAACTGATAAAGATGAGATTAAAGAAATACTTGAAAAATATGAAGATGAAAGAAGAGCAAAAGCAAATTCTTATGATGGCAACGATGATTTAGAAGAGGAAGAAGATGATTAATGATTTTTTAAGTATATTTGTAAATGAGTGTATAAGCACTATAGAAGGTTTAACAGGTAAAAGTGCTGGATTTAGTGAGTATTATGAATATGATGTAAATTCTCAAGACTCTATGACCCCTCCATTAGTAAGTGCTACTTTTATAGTAAATAATGATATGAAAATTAAAATTTTATCTAGTGCTGTTTTGATGAGTGCTATTGGTGAATGGATGATGGGTGAAGAGGAGATTTCTAAAAATAGTAAATTAAACGATGATGAAATGGACGCAGCAAAAGAAGCATTGCAAAATGTTATTTCAGCATTTTCTACAACCTTAGGTGCCCAAAAAGAAATCCCTAAAATGGAATTTAATTTAGAAAGTTGTGAGTTTGTTGCCGATAATTTAGAGCTTGAAGGCTTTTATAAATTGTATTTTTATAATGTAAAAATTGCTGATTTAGAGGAAAAAATTTCCTTAGTATTTGATGAAAAAATTTATAAAATTTTAACTAAAACTGATTTAGAAGAAGCAGTAGAAACCTCATCAAATTCCACAGATAATACACAAGAGCATAGAATTTTAGCCAATGTTGAGGAGTTAAAAAATATTGGTCTTATTATGGATGTGCGTTTGCCTATAAGGGTGCGTATAGGTAGTAAAAAAATGCTTTTAAAAGACGTTTTGACTATGGATATAGGTTCTGTTATAGAGCTTGATCAGCTTGCTAATGATCCTTTAGAAATTTTAATAGGCGATAAAAGAATTGCATATGGTGAAGTTGTGATTGTAGATGGAAATTTTGGAGTTCAAATTACTGAAATTGGATCTAAAAAGGAAAGATTAGAACAATTAAGATGATAAAAAAAATCATTGATGATGTTAAATATTTAGAAAAACTGGACTCAATTCACAATTGTGTAACTTTTTTTGGTTCAGCAAGATTAAAACAAGACAACGAATATTGTGTGTTTGCTTCAAATTTAGCTAAAAAATTAGCTAATTTAGGGTATTGTATTGTAAGTGGTGGAGGAGCAGGGATAATGCAAGCTTCTAATTATGGAGCTATGCAAAGTAAAAATTCGCATTTAAAATCAATAGGATTTAATATACATTTACCATTTGAACAAAAAGCAAATAGTTTTTTAGAGTATAATATCACTTTTAAGAGCTTAGCCATTCGCAAAATGGCTCTTATTCAAAAGAGTTTTGCTTTTGTGATTTTCCCAGGCGGCTTTGGAACATTAGATGAATTTTTTGAAATTCTTACGCTTAAACAACTTAATATAAAAAATGTTCCTATTATTTTAGTTGGGCAAAAATTTTGGCATACTCTTGATGAATTTATCAAAACTTCTTTACTAGAACTTCAAACTATATCTAAAAATGATGAGTTAAAGTATAGTATAAGTGATGATTTAGATGAAATTATAAGAATAATAAAGGAAAATGATGAAAATTCTTGTTGCGATGAGCGGAGGTGTAGATAGCACTATTACTGCTTATAAATTAAAACAAGCTGGCTATGAGGTTATAGGGTGTTATATGAAACTTCACGGAAAGCCAAATTATCACGAAGAAAATATACGAAAAGTTGAGAAAGTTGCTAAATTTTTAGGTATAAAGTATCATATTTTAGATTTACAAGAAGATTTTAAAGATCAAGTTTATATGCCTTTTGTTAATACATACAAAGAAGGTAAAACTCCAAATCCTTGTGCTTTATGCAATCGTTTTATTAAACTTGGAAAGCTTTTAGAATTTGCTAAGAATTTAGGTTGTCAAAAGCTTGCTACAGGACATTATGCTAGGATAGAAAATAATTTAATTAAATGTGCTTTTGATGAGAGCAAAGATCAAAGTTATTTTTTAGCTAATGCAGATAAAGAAGCGCTAAAATATTTGATTTTTCCACTTGGCAATATGAAAAAAGAAGATGTTAAAAAGTTTGCTTCTACAATCGAAGTTTTAAAATCATTTGCTACACAAAAGGAAAGTTCTGAAATTTGTTTTGTAGAAGATACTTATATTGGTGTGCTAAATCAATTTATGGATACAAAAATTCCTGGTATTGTTAGAAATAGCAAGGGCGAAGAAATAGGTCAGCACGATGGTTATATGCACTATACTATAGGAAAAAGAAGAGGTTTTAAAGTGCGTGGTGCGCACGAGCCTCATTTTGTTTTAAAGATTGATCCGCAAAAAAATGAAATTATAGTGGGTAAAAAAGAAGAGCTTAAAATAAGTGAATTTAGTTTAGATAGTATTAATTTGTTTGTTGATATGAAAGAGTTAGATTGTGAAGTAAAAATACGCTATAGATCAAAATCAACTCCGTGTAAAGTTTTGATTAATGAGGATAAAAGTGCTAAGATTACCTTGCAAGAGCCTGTTTATGGACTAGCTAGCGGGCAAATGGCAGTTTTTTATGATAAAGATTTAGTGTTAGCTAGTGGCTTTATTAAATAGTTTATTCTAGCAATTCAATTAAAGGGGTTTTTAAACTTTTTGAAATTTTATATAAGTGTTCTAAATTAAAATGCTTGCCGTATCGATTACATTCGCAATTTGAATAAAACGCTACTGATTTAATGCCAATATCTAAAGCCAATTCTAATTGCGAAATTCCTTTATTTTCTCTTATTTTTCTTATATTTGATGATATTTTTTTATAAAAATTTAAAATTTCTTCATTACTTGCATTACTAAAGTTTTCTTCCATTAAATTTATCCTATAGGATTAATATGAAATTAAACTTTACAAAGATATAATTTTTTTAAAAATATCCTATAGGATAAATTAAAGAGGTAATAATATGATAAAGAAAATTATCAGTAATGGTAGAAAGAGAATTTTTGACACTATTAATACAAAAGAAGTGAATATAAAATATCTTAAAAGTAATGAAATTTGTATCACGCTAATAAATATAGAAAATAAGGAGTTTAATAATTTTAGATTTAAATGTTTAGAAAATTTTAAAGATGATATTTATAAATTTCTTACAGAAGAAACACGAGAAAATTTAGTGGAAATAAAAAATTCTATTGCTCAATTTAGCTATCAAGAAAATTTAATATTAAAGGTTAGTCAATGAAAAAAATTATAATATTATGTATTTTAATAAGTGTTGTTTTTAGCTCTAATAATTATGATACTAAAGAACAAGAATATCAACAACTTATTCAAGCTTATAATAATACTATGGATAATTATATGAGAAGTTTAACTTCTAATGAATATCAAGGAACTTATACTACTGGATTTGGTAGTGCTTTTGTTTGTGGTATTATAAATTTTATACAAAGTGTGGCTAATATGTTTTATTTTGGTGATAATCCTAAAGGGTGGAATTTTGATAGATACTTTAAAGATGATTATAGACCTCATTATTATCTTGAAGGTGGGGTTGGAACTGATTGGGATAAATTCTCTTTTGTGGGAGCATTAGAGTATTTAGTATATAAATTAGCTTTTTTGCTTATGATACTTATGATATATTTAGTATATAAATTATTGTTAAAATTACAAGTTAAAGATAGTGATTGATATATTGCTTTAAATTTTTATAAAAATTACCTCTTTAATGTTGATTAATTTAAGAGGTAAAATAAAATTCTGTTAAAATATCTCCATAATGCTTATATCAAACCATAAAAGATTAAATTTAAGCAAGATTCCATAAATTACCGCACTAAGTAATCCTGCAAAGATTCCTGCTAAAACATCATCTAGCATTACACCTAAGCCACCTTTGACTTTTTTATCGATTTTTCCTATGATGGAAGGTTTAGTGATATCAAAAAATCTAAATAAAATAAAAGAAAGTAAAAAAGTAAAGACACTTTGCCCACAAATTGCTAAAGCTAAAAATACGCCAACAACTTCATCTATTACAATGTGTTTATCATCGTGCTTGCCAGTTTTATTTTCATAATTATCAATAATTTTTATTGAGATTAGAAAAAGTAAAACTGCCAATAAAATTAAAGTTTCTATACCAAAATAACGTAAAATAAAAAATGCAGGAATTAACGCTGCTATTGTTCCAAAAGTCCCTGGAGCTTTGTTGATACTCCCTGAATAAAAAAAAGTTAAAAATAGTTTTTGCATAATTACACCATATAAGACATTTGATAAAGTTTTATTAGTTGCTCATAAAATTCTTTATCGTTTCTATATTCTAAAATTCCATGTGTTGGGAATAAATTACTATAAATATTTTGTTTATTATGGAAGCGATTTGGAAAAAGCTCTGATAAAATCAAAGCAGAAATCTCTCTTCTTATAAAAACTGCTGGTGGAATAATACCAAGTCTAAGTAGCTTTTTCAAAGAATCTCCGTGATATTTCATATGATGATGTGCTCCATGAGGGCACGATTTAGCACTAACTATCATTTTACATTCATCACAAAATACAAATTCAGGAAGTATGGTGATTTCTATATTATAATCTTTTGCAAAATCATCAAGTATTGTAAAAGCTCTATTGTGATTAAAAAACATTCCAAGTCCAGCGTGATTTTGTCCTACAAAGACTTTATTGCAATTAAAACTTTTTGCTAAAGCACATTCTAAAATAGGATTTAAATGAGAAGCAAAAATTTTTATATTATGCAAAGGTATGAGTAAAACTCTTGAAGAAGGTAAATAATTTTGTGCAAATACATCAAAACAGCGTTTTTTAAGATTTAAACTTAAACCATTGTTTTCATAAGATTCTATTAAAAAGATAACAACCAAGTCAGATTGTTCTATAGACCATCTTAAAATTCTTTCGTGAGCCCTATGAAAAGGATCAAAACTTGAAACTATTGCAGTGATATTGGAAGGATTAAGTTTTTCTTTAATTTTTTGAAAATCTTTTTTGATTGTTTTAATACGATTTTGATAAATTTCTATTTCTCCGCTAATGCAAATTTCTCTAAAATCCTTTATCGAGCAAGTGTTAGGTTTAAAAATATCATTAGTATTTTTATCATTTTTAAATTTACTTTCAAATATGATATGTCCTACTATTTGATCATTGCAAATAAATTCTAATTTTTCTTTTTCTTTTGCATTTTCTATAACTTTTTTATTTTCATTACTTGGAGCAAAAGTTAATGCATAAGGAATTTTGTGCTGATTAATCATACCAGTTTTTAAAAATTCATTTCTTTGTTTTTCATTCATTAGTTTTGTAAATGAACCAAAAATTCCTTCTTTTATAAAACATAAAATTTCATATTCTTCTTCTGAAATGATAATGCTATTTTTTCTTGCTAATGCCATATTTTTTCCTTTTTTCCCACAAAGACTTTCTTGAAATTCCTAATTTTTTAGATAAATCTGTATCAGGAAATACATTTTGATAGCTTAGTATAATATGCTTAACATAATCATCTATAGTTAAAATTCCGTTATTTTCAAAGCCTTTTTCTTCATCTATAAGTTCTAAAATTTGAAAATTTGTGTTTTCTATATTGGTATTTGTGTGAATGATAACAGATTTTTTAGTCGCTAAATTTAATATCTTTTCTTTTTCCAAAGGCTTTAAACTTTGAAAATTCGTAAGATAATACACATTGTTATTTTTTAACATTTTGTCTAAATTTTGAGGATGAGAAAGATTTATATATATACTTGCAATATTATTTTGCCTAGAATAGTTAAATACAAAACAATCTGCATAAATTTGATTATTTGCTTTTAAAATTAATGGTAGTTTCATCTTTTTATAGTTAAAGTTGGCTAGTTTAATGGTTTCAAATTTATGTTTTAAATAAGATTCATAAGCAGAATTTAAAATTTCCATTTTTTTAAAATCTTGAAAATGTTTTATTTTACGTGTTAGCTCTTCTATCATAAAAGGTTTTTGTATATAATCGCTCGCACCTGCTTTAAGTGGTGATAAAACCGTGTCTGAACTTATGTATGAAATCAACAAAATGATAATTTTATGTTTAAACGTTTCTACTATGTATTCAAAATTTGCTATGCTAGTAGAAAGCAATATGATTTCGTATTCAGAATTTGTTAATTCATTGGTACTTGTGATGATATCACAAGTATAGCCTATGGAATTTAACTTTGAGCCTATACTTTGTGCTAAATAAAATTCATTTTCAACAATTAATACTTTCATTATTTTATCCAATCATAATATTTTAAATTCACGCTTGTTAAAACTGCTATTCCTTCTTTTCTTCCTATAAAACCTAAATTTTCTGTTGTAGTAGCTTTTATATTGATTTTATTAGGTGTAATTTTTAAAGATTTGGCAATATTGAAAATAATTTTATCTTTAAAATCTTTCATTTTTGGTGTTTGAGCTATTATAGTAATATCAGCATTAACAAGCTCAAATCCATAATTTTGTATTAAGTTATAACTATGTTGTAGTAAATGTATAGAATTTGCATTTTTGTATTGCTTATCATCATCTGGGAAAAGCTCTCCTATATCTCCAAGTCCTGCTGCTCCTAAAAGTGCATCGATTAAAGAATGTGTTAAAACATCTCCATCAGAATGAGCCTTAAGTCCCATATCATGATGAATTTGTATGCCACCTAAAATTAAAGGCCTTTTTTCTCCAAATTCATGGACATCAAAGCCATTTCCACTAAGAATATCTTGAGAAGGTTTTGGTAAATTTATATTTTTTAAATCTTCTTTATAAGTGATTTTTTTTGCTATTTCATCACCTTGTATATACCAGATTTTCCCTCCAATAGCTTGTATAGCAGTGCTATCATCTGTAAAATCTATGCTTTTTTCTAATGCCTTTTTTAGCATAATAGTTTTAGAAAGTTGAGGAGTTTGTATGAGTTTAATCTTTTCTCTTTCTATGACACTTTGTCCATAAATAGTAGTATCAGCTACTTTTAAAACAGGACTAATACAATCAGCCTTATCATAATTTTCTATTAAATTATTAAGTAGATTATTGCTAATTAAAACTCTAGCTACGTCGCTAACTAAAACATATTCGCTTTGAATTAAATTTAAAGCATTAAGCAGGGATTGGGCTCTTGTTTTGCCACCTTTAACAAAATTATATTCAGGAGCAAATTTTTTCATATAAGAAATATTACTAGAAGTAACAATTATCTGTTTAAAAGGATAAAAAGAGCTAATATTTTTTGTAGCATATAGCCATAAAGGCAAATCACCTAGTCTTAAAAATTGCTTTTTTACGGGAAGATTAAATCTTGAGGAATCTCCAGCAGATAGCATAATCAAGGAAATATCTAACATTTGTTACACCTTAATTTTTATAAATGTTACAATATTATACATAATAAAAGCCAAAATTAATATTTATGCTAGTAGAATTATTTTTTTAACATAATCAAGAAAGGAGACGAATGTGAAAGAAAAAATTAAAGAAAGATTAAAACAAGTTATATATCCGGGATTTAAAAAAGATATTGTAAGTTTTGATTTTGTAAAAAAAATAGAAGTTGATGATAAAAAAGCTAATATCGTTGTTGAAATTGTATCAGCTAATATACAAGTAGCACAGGAATTAAAACTTAATATTGAAAATGTTTTAAAAGATTTGAATTTAGAGCTTAATTTAGAGTTGATTCAACCACAAATTCCTGAAGAAAAAAGCAACTCAAGAAGTGGAAAAAATATTGCACCGCAAATTAAGAATTTTCTTATGATTTCAAGTGGTAAGGGAGGAGTTGGAAAGAGCACTACTACTTTAAATTTAGCGATTTCTTTGGCAAAAATGGGAAAAAAAGTCGGGCTTTTAGATGCTGATATTTATGGACCTAATATACCAAGAATGCTAGGTGAAAGTAAAAATAAGCCTGAGATAGTAGGTCAAAAAATTCGTCCTATTTTATCTCATGGTATTTATATGATGAGTATGGGTGTGCTTATAGAAGAAGGAAAAGGTCTTATGTGGCGTGGTTCTATGATAATGAAAGCTATAGAGCAATTATTAGTTGATGTGCTTTGGCCAGAACTTGATATTTTATTGCTTGATATGCCTCCAGGCACTGGTGATGCACAAATTACTTTGGCACAAAGTGTGCCAGTTAGTGCAGGCGTGTGTGTGAGTACTCCACAAATTGTTTCCTTAGATGATAGTAAAAGGGCTCTTGATATGTTTGAAAAACTTCATATTCCAATAGCAGGAATTGTGGAAAATATGAGCGGATTTTTATGTCCTGATAATGGCAAAGAATATGATATTTTTGGGAAAGGAACTACTGAAGAGATAGCAAAATTGTATAAATGCGATATCTTAACTCAAATTCCTATTGAGATGAATATAAGAGAAGGTGGAGACGAAGGAAAACCTGTGAGTTTTTATCTCCCAGAAAGTATAAGTTCAAAAAGATATTTACAAGCTTCAGAAAAAATTTGGAATTTTATAGAAAAAGTAAATCAAGAGGGCAAAGTAGGTAATTTAGCAATACAGCCAATAACAAATGGCAAGAGTGCTTGTTCGCAATAAGGAGATAAAATGGCTATTGAAAGTAAAGAGGAATTTTTAAATTTAGTTAAACAAATTGAACAAAGATTAAACTATAAAAAGCCTAAGGCTTTTGGTATAGCAAGACTTGATCTTAGTCAAATAGACGCAAGTAAAAAAATGCAAGCTTCTTTTGCTTTAGTAAATTATGAGCAAAATTATGCATCAGCGGCTATTATGTTTGAAGCATTTTTTAGGAGAGGTGTTGAAATTAATTTTAATGAGAGCGAATTTGTAGGCACTTTAATTAAGGAAGATTTAGATTTTGCATTGGAATGTTTTACACCATTTTTAAAAGAGCAAGGTCATAAAAATATTGATGTTATTAGAGCAGTTTTAGAAAATTTTAGAGAAAATGAATTTGTTTTTGTTTGTATGTTTGAAGATGATAATCCAAAAACATTAGAAAGTGTATATTTAAAATTATATTTGCTTTCTAGTAAAAAAGTTGAGCTTAGAAGTTTAAATTTAAATGGTGCTTTTGGGCTTTTACCAAATGTCGCTTGGAGCGATAATCGTCCTATAGATTTAGATTTTTTAAGAGATAATGAAATTGATCTTAAAATGAGTAAAAGATATCCTAAAATTGATTATGTGGATAAATTTCCAAGATTTTTAGCTCATATTATCCCTGAAGATAATACTAGAATTTTAGAAAGCTCAAAAGTTAGAATGGGTGCTGCATTAGCTTCTGGCACAACAATTATGCCAGGAGCTGCTTATGTTAATTTTAATGCAGGAACTACTGGTGCTTGTATGGTAGAGGGGCGTATTAGCTCTTCAGCTGTTGTGGGTGAGGGTAGTGATGTTGGCGGTGGTGCGTCTATACTTGGAGTATTAAGTGGTACTAGTGGGAATGCTATTAGTATAGGTAAAGCTTGCCTTTTAGGTGCAAATTCAGTTACTGGAATTCCTTTAGGAGATAATTGTATTGTAGATGCTGGTATAGCTGTATTAGAAGGGACTAAATTTGTGCTTAAAAATAAAGAAGAGTTGCAAAAAATTAATCCTAATTTTAAATTTGATAAAGATATGTATAAAGGTTTAGAATTAGCCAATTTAAATGGACTTCATTTTAGACAAGATTCCATCACAGGTGCGATGATAGTAGCTTTAAATAAAAAGGTAATTAAATTAAATGAAGATTTGCATTAAGCAGGAATAATCCTGCTTAATTACATTGAACAAGTATTTTGTATAGTTGAATTTAACATCCAAAGCATTTTTTCATATTTTGCTATATTTTCTTGAGCAAAAGCAATTGTTGTAGTGTCATTAGCTTTTTCAGATACTTCATTTAGTTTTTTAAATTCAGATAAAAGATATTTATAGTCTTCTCTTATAAATTCTAATACCTCAACTGGAGTGAAGCATTCTTTTTGAATCTTTGGAGCTTTAGCATTTTCTAATAATTTATTTGGACACACTATAGCTTTTTCTTCAAGTTGTAAAACTCTTTCAGCACAATCATCAAATAATTTAGCCATTTCCTCATAAGCTTTTTCTGTATATTCATGAATTGAAAAAAACTGAAGTCCTTTGACATTCCAGTGATAATTATGAAATTTAATCCATAAACTATGAGCATCTGCTTGTAATTGTAGTAATTGTTTTGTAACTGACATATTATCTCCTTTTTTTATTTTGAAAAATTATAACATAAATTTATTAAAAAATAATAATTATTATTTAATAAAAATACATCACAAATTTATCTATCTCATTATACTATCTTTTTGTGATGATAATGTAAATTTATTTACTAAGCATATTTTTTAAAATGAGCTTGCCTACTTCTACCCCTGGTTGATTGTAAGTATTAATACCAAGCATAATTCCACAAGCTGAGGTAAATAACTCATAATAATACATTAAATATCCACAATGCCAAGCATCTAAGGTCTCAAGTTCTATCATATCAACACTTAAATTTTCAGCAATTAAAGCTTGTGCTGTTGCATTGCATTGAGTATTTAAAAGATCGTGTAAATTTATTTCATTTGTAAAATCACAATTTTGCAGATGATTAAAACTTATATTTGGAATCACGGGGGAATTATGGTTATTTTTAATTTTTAAAAAGGTTATAGTTTTATCTTTAGGTCCATCCATAATAAGCTGTAAAAAACTATGCTGATCTCTAGCTCCAATTAAAGCAATAGGAGTTAATCCAACACGCTTATAGCCTTGCTTTTTACCTAAACTTTCGGCTATGAGTTGAACATACCATTCATTAAAAGCCTTAAATGTATCTCCATAAGCAAAAAGGACATTAATATGAGCATTTTTATGTGTGCAATAATGATAAGCTTTTTGTAAAATAGTTGTGTCTTTTTTTTCAAAAAAATCAACAAAACAAGCCTTTGCACCCTTTAACAAAGCATTGGTATCATAATCACAAAAACTCAAAGGCACTATACCAACAGCAGATAAAATACTAAATCTGCCTCCAACATTTTCTGGTATAAAAAAGCATTTTATATTTAGTTCATTTGCTAGTTTGTGAAGTTTAGAATTTAAATCTGTAATAAAAATAAAATACTTATGCAAGTCTTGATGCTTAAAATTAAAATACGCTATAATGAGTTTAAATAGAGAGATTACTTCTATCGTGGTGCCTGATTTACTTGCAATAACAAATAACGTTTCTTCTGGTTTTAGTTTTTGCATTGTGTGTATAAAAGTGTGCGAAGAAGTGTTATCAATAATAAAAAGTTTTTTATTTGGATTAGGATTTAATAAAAGTTCTTTTAAGGCTTTAACTCCACAACTTGATCCACCCATACCTACTAAAACGATATTTTTTATATGAGATTTTTTTGCCATAAAGTCTTTACTTTCTTGGATTAAATCAAAACTTGTATCTACTAGATGATAATACCCTATGTCGCCATTTTTGAGCTCATCATTCATTCTATTAGCATAAGCGGTAATTTTTGATAAATCTTGTGTTTGAAAGTATAAGGTATTTTTTAGCATTTATTTTTCTCATAAAAATAATTTGTTGCTTGAATAAAACCTTCGACGCTACCACAATCAAATCTTTTGCCTTTAAATTTATAAGCTAATACCATATTATTAGTTGCTTGAGATAATAAAGCATCTGTTAGTTGAATTTCACCATTTTTACCAGCTTTTGTATTTTCTAAAATTCCAAAAATATCTGGAGTTAAAATGTATCTTCCTATGATAGCTAAATTGCTTGGAGCGTCTTTTATATCAGGTTTTTCTATCATAGAATTTACCATAATTAAATCCTCTTCGACGCTATTGCCAGCGATTATTCCATAATTTGATACTTGTTCGCTTTCTACTTCCATAACAGCAATAATAGAGCAACGATATTTTTCATAAATTTTTACCATTTGTGCCATAACATTGATTCCATCTTCATTTACACACAAATCATCTGCTAAAATTACTCCAAATGCTTCATCTTGCACGAGAGGCTTTGCTTTTAATACAGCATCTCCTAAGCCTTTCATTTCATTTTGTCTTGTAAAAGTAAAAGTGCATCGGTTGATTAAAGTTCTAATTTCGCTTAAAAGGTATTCTTTTTTGGTATTTGCGATTTGGTGTTCAAGTTCATAAGAGATATCAAAATAATCTTCTAAAGCCCTTTTTCCTCTACCTGTTACAAATCCCATAGTTTCCATACCAGCTTCTAAAGCCTCATCTACCCCATAGTGTATTAATGGTTTTGTTAAAATAGGTAACATTTCTTTAGGTAGAGTTTTAGTAGCAGGTAAAAATCTTGTCCCATATCCAGCTGCTGGAAATACACACGTTTGGAGCATAAGTTATTCCTTAAATTCTTAATAAGTTGGTTTAATTATAATTTCGTTTTATTATATCTAAATTTAAGGTAAAAATGAAAACTATTGATCAAATTTATCAAGCTAAAATAGAAGTAAAAAAGTCTATTTTTTTAGCTTTTTTATGTCCATATAAAGACTTTAAAAATTTATTAAAAGAGCTTAAAAGTGAGCATTTAAAAGCGGTGCATTTTGTTTATGCTTATAGATATTTAAATGACTTTAAACAGATAGTTGAAGACAAAAGCGATGATGGTGAGCCTAAAGGAAGTTCTGCTATGCCTTGTTTAAATGTTTTAAGGGGAGCTTTTCTTGTTGATTGTGCAGTAATAGTCATAAGGTATTTTGGTGGCATTAAGCTTGGTGTAGGAGGATTAGTTAGAGCTTATAGTGAAGCTACTAATTTTGTAATATTAAATGCGAAACTTTTAGAATTCGAATTAAAACAAACTTTAAATTTATGCATTCCTTTTGCGGTTTATTCTAGGTTTGAATATTTTTTAAATAAAAATAATATTAATTTTGAAAAAAAATTTACAGAGTGTGTTGAGTTAAAAATTTATGTTAATGAAAAAGAAGAAAAAGACTTTAAAAATTTTGCAAAAGAATTTGAAATTGTAAATTTTACATAAAAGTAAGCTAAAAGCCTACTTTTTTATAGTGAATTTAAAAGATCTTTTACCATATCTTTTGAATCATTTTCATTTGCTAAATGTGTTTCTTTAGGTATCTCATTGTGTTGATTTCTAAAACGATAGTTATAAATATTTGACATATTAAAACTATAAATTCCATCGCTAAATTGATTTTGGCTTGTGGCTTTAGAAAAAAAATCATCAAATTTGGCGTCTTGATTATTAAGATTTTCATCAATATTTTGATTAAGTAAAGATACAAAATCTTCATCAGTATCTTGAGTATTTTTATATACACTTTGACTATAAGCGTATTCTTTTATCGATAGATTATCGTTAATTTGCATATTGTCTCCTTTCATAAATATTATGAAACAACAAGCAAAAAATATTCCTTAATCTCCGTGAGTTGAGTGGTATTCAGCTTCTATTTCGCTATTTTTTATAAATTCTTCTCTTGCTTTTTGACAACGCTCATCTCTAATTTTTATATAAGCAATCTTACTTTGTAATTCTTTTTCATTTAAAGGACGTTTTTCTAAAAAAGAAATGTGAAAATATGTATCATCGATTTTAGAATAAAGGTTATAAAAATCAACATAATCAAAATAATCTTTCTCGCTTTGAAAATTTACACTTTCTTCTATGTATATAGTAGGGCCAAAACCTTTATGATTTTGTGTAAAGTGCCCAAACCCTGCAGAATATTTTATTTTAAATGAATTCATTCTAAATTTCCTACAAATTCATCATAATTTCCTTTAAAGTCTATTAATTTACCATTTTCTAAAAGCCATATACGATTTGCAAAAGCACTAATTAATTCCCTATCGTGACTAATACAAATCACACAACCTTTAAAATTATATAAAGCTTCTCCTAGTGCGATAATACTTTCAAGATCTAAGTGATTATCAGGTTCATCTAAAAGTAAAAAATTTCCACGTTCTAGCATAAGTTTTGAAAGCATTAAGCGATGTTTTTCTCCACCACTTAAACTTGAAGCCATCTTTTCTTGATCACTTCCGCTAAAAAGCATTCTCCCAAGACATTTTCGAATTTCATCTAAATCTTTAAATTTTTCACTCATTAGCCACTCGTAAAGTTTTAAATTTTCATTTATTAAATTTGTAGTATCTTGAGCAAAATAACTCATTTTTATAGTAGCACCTATATGAATACTTCCATTATCAGGCTGTAGATTTGATGTGATAATTTTAGCTAAGGTGCTTTTGCCAACTCCATTTGCACCTATTAAGGCTATTTTATCGCCTTTTTCTAGTTTTAACTCCAAATTTTCAAATAAAATTTTATCATAAGCTTTACTTATACCTTTTAATTCTAAAACTTCATTTCCTATTTCTTTATCGGCTCTAAAGACTATGCTAGGATCACGTCTATTTGAGGTTTTAATTTCTTCAAGTTCAAGCTTTTCTAAAGCTTTAGCTCTACTTGTTGCTTGTTTAGCTTTAGAAGCATTTGCGCTAAATCTACGGATAAAATTTTCTAATTCTTCTTTTTCTTTTAAGGTTTTATCTCGTTTAAGTTCAGCTTGTTTAGCAAGTAAAGTTGATGCCATATACCAATCATCATAATTTCCAGCAAAATCTCGAATTTGTTTAAAATCTACATCAAGTATTCTAGTGCAAACTTTATTTAAAAAGTGCCTATCATGGCTAATTACTACTAAAGTGCCCTCGTGTCTTAAAAGTTCATTTTCAAGCCACGATATTGCTTCTAAATCAAGGTTATTTGTAGGTTCATCTAAAAATAAAATATCAGCCCCTAAAAATAAAACTTGAGCTAATAAAACTTTAAATTTATCAGCACTTTGCAAAGTGCTCATTAAAGCATTAAAATCTTTGATATTTAAAGAGCTAAGAATTTTTTCACATCTAAGCTCACAATCATAATTTGGATCTTCTTCTGCAGTAATGATTTCAAGTTCGTTTAATCTATCATTAATTTCATCTGTGAATTCTTCACTCATATAAAGTTTTTCTTTTTCTTTTAAAGCATTATATAAACGCTTATTAGCACACATTACCGCATCTTTTATGGTATAGTTTTCAAAGGCAAATTGATCTTGACTTAAAACAGCTATTTTTAAATTTGGATCTATGCAAATTTCTCCACTACTTGATTCTATTTCGCCTGAAAGTATTTTTAAAAAGGTTGATTTTCCTGCGCCATTTGCCCCTATAAGACCATATCTTTCACCACGATTTAGTTTTAAATTTACATCTTCAAATAAAAGTTGGTTTGCAAAACGCATAGTGAGATTTTTTACTTCTACCATAATTTTCCTAAGTTTTTTGCTTGAAATTGTATCAAATAATGAGTATTATTTTGAAATCTTTTATTCTATAGGAATTTCTTTTAAAATTTTCTTATTCTCTTCAAGAAAATCATAAAATACGTCTATTGCAAAACCCGTAGTAATATAAATATCAATTTCTGATTCTGATTGTATTATACTATAAATTCCTTCTATTTTTATATACTCTGTAACATCATTAATATCATTAACATCTATTGCTAGGACTGAAGATAAAAAAGGTGAAGAAGCTTTAACACTGCAATATCTAATATTTGGAATATTACTATCAATGATAAATTTAAAATTTTGAAAACCAAAGTTAAAATTTTTGATTCCATCAAAAACTTCAATTTTATTTTTTTCAAAAAATGTAGCTGATTCAAAATCACTTTGATTTAATTTTTCTCTTATAGCTGTATTAAACATTTCATCATAGTGTGATATATAAAAATCCTTTAATTTCTGGTCTAAAAGAGTGATGATTTTTGGATCATCACATTTTGGTAAAAAATTTGCAAAAACAAAGGTATGAAAAAGTAAGAATAAAAGAATTTTTTTCATATAAAACCTTTAGATTATTTTTGAATTAATTTTCCATTTTCAAATTTTTGCTCTTCTACTATAGCACCATTATTATATGTTCTAAAAATACCATTTTTTAAATCATTTTTATATTCTTCTTCTGATATTAAGGCTCCATCTGGACTATATTTTTTAAAAATTCCATCTTTTTTACCATCTTTGTTGTAGTTTTGCTCTGAAACTATATTTCCATTAGGAGCATATGCTTTATAAGCACCAATATATTTTCCATTTTTATAAGTTCCTTCGACTTCTATTTTTCCATCGTCATAATAAGATTTAAATTGTCCATCATATTGATTGTTTTTAGCTTGTGCTTCAACTTTGAGTTGTCCATTTTCAAAATATTGTTTTGCAAATCCTTCTTTTTTACCATCTTTATACTCTTCTTCGCTTTTTAATTGTCCATTATTAAAAAAAGTTCTTTTTACTCCATGAATTCTAGACTGAGAATTGTAAGGAATTTCTTCTTTAAGATTTCCATTTGTATATTGACTTCGGTTTACTTTGACTGTATCACTCGGTTGCCCTGGAAATTTTTCTCCACCACATGCTACAAATAAACTCGCCAATCCTGCTATAAAAGCAATTTTAATTTTTTTATTCATTTTTTTTATCCTTTGATATTATTTTTTCATTTTGTATAATTATTGTTTGCTGTGATTTATTTATGAAAGACCATATTAAACAAATAATCCATACTATTAAAGTCCATCCCAGCAATAAATTTAAAGCAATAATTGCAAACCAGTTGCTATGTTTTCTACAAAGTGCTATTACTGATGGAAGCATATATAATGTAAATATTATAATAGCTGTAGTATTGCCTATTTCTTCAGCACTCACATTTAACTCCTCCTTAATTTTTTAAATTTATCCTTTAATGCCACGGCGCTTATTCCATACTTTTGGTAATTTATCGCCAATACTCGTTAAAAGCACATTAAAATCCATAATTTCTCCTTTTAAATTAAATATTAATCCGCACAAGAATAAATAACTTGTTCATCAAGACTTAATTGCAACACTTTTACTTGCAATTCTTGAATTTTCTGGGCATTATTTGGCGTGATAGCTCTTGCATTAAGCAATGCCTTTTCCTCATCATTTAAACGATCCAAAACACTTCGTGCCATACAAATACAATACTCCCTATACTCTATACCACCAGCTTCTTTCTCGCAACTATTTGCGTAAGATTTTAAAAATTCCCTACTTCCATTAGCAAAAATAGCACTCATCAAAAATGCTAAAGTTAAAAAGAACCGCATGAAAACTCCTCTTTTTAAAAATGAGTTGAGATTATTCCACAATTTAGCTTAATTAATATTGAAATAATCAATACTTTTTAAATAAAACATAGATTATTTCAATTGTTTTTAATAAAGAATTTTTAATGTAAAATCAGCTCATAAGTATTTAAAATTTAGGGTAGCTTATGGCGCAAAAAAGCAAACGCGATATGGCGTATCATTTGGGTGTTGATGTTAGCACTTTGTATAATTGGAGAAAATACAAACCTAATTTATATCGCATCGTTATGCTTGGCTTTAAATTTGATGAACTTTTGGAAAAAAATAGAAAAAATTATGAAGAGCTACTTGAGATAAATCAAACCATACAAGATGAAATTGCAAAATTTAAATAAAAACAATTTTTAATGATTTTAATATATTTATTAGCTTTTTAATTTCATTAAGTTTTATTTAAAAGTTTTTTTACTTTCGTGTTATTATTTGTTGCTTTTAAATTTAATGCTATCTAAGATAAATTACATTATTTATACTCTAAGCATATTTATTTTAATTTCTATTTTTATTTTACTTATAATGTGTATTAAAAAATAAATTTATTTTTATTGTATAATTTGAAATTATTTATATTTTAAGGTTTTTTAATTGAAGTTAATGATATTGTCTTATTTGCCTTCTTTGAGTTTTATTTTGGAAATTTTAGCTTTATGTTTAGCTTATTTTTTTAAACAAAATAAAATCTTTTTCTTGCTTTTGTTGATTTTGTGTGCTAGAAGTCTTTCTTTAGTTGCTAGCGAATACCAAGTGCATTTGTTTATTTCTATATTTTTACCATTTTCTTTTGTGCTTTTTATTTTTTTACAAGATAGTAGATTGGTTTTTGAAAAAATAAATTTTATTAAATTTGCATATATAGCTTTTATTGGTATTGTTGCTTTGATTCTTATTACAAATACAAATTTTAATTCTTATATAACAAGTGAAATTTTTGGTTTTTATAATAATTTTTTTCGACCAATTAGCGAGTTTAGTTATTGTATATTTTGGGTGGGTTTTGTATTTTTGTTATTTTTGTATTTTAAAAATAATGATTTTTATTTTTTGTTTGCCTATGTAGGCTTGAGCGTGCAATTTTTATTTTATAATAATACTAATTTAGGATATTACGAATTTGCCTCTTTAGTTTTTATAATTTTTTTAATACATAAAGCTTATAAAATAGCTTTCTTTGATAGTGTTACAAACTTGCCAAATTTAAAGGCTTTAAAAAGATATTCTCAAGGACTTGAAAATTTTCATTTAGTAGTAATTAAGCTTAAAAATCTTAATCAAATTCAAAATGATAAAGGTTGTATAATGCAAGAATATGTCTTGCACTCTTTTGCAAAAATTCTTAAAAAAACACTACACGCTAGAATCTTTAAAGATGAGAGAGATTATTTCATAGTTATTTTTGAAGAAGAAAGCGTGGCTTTTGTGCAGAGTAAATTGCAAATGCTTGAAAATTTTATGAAAAAATACATCTTTGAATTTAATGAAGAAAGTGCTAAATTAGAAATTTCAGTCTGTCTTTCTAATGAAAACACTGATATAGAAAAAAGCATAAGACAAGCAAAAATTGAACTTAAAAAATAAAGGAATTATGATGTTGGATTTGATTTTTAGAGAATATGATATTAGAGGTCTTTATCCTGATGAGCTTAATGAAAAAAGTGTTAAAGCTATAGGTTATGCCTTGGGTTTAATTATGAAAGAAAAAAAATGTAAAAAAGTAAGTGTGGGATATGATGCAAGATATAGCGCAACTGAACTTTTTAATTATCTAATAAGTGGATTAAATAAAGCTGGTATTAAAGTATATGATATAGGATTAGGTCCTACTCCTATGGGGTATTTTAGTTTATTTTTTGATGATGTATTTGATGCAAATATTATGATAACAGGATCGCATAATCCTAAAGAATATAATGGATTTAAAATCACTATCAATAAAGAAAGTTTTTTTGGAACAAATTTAAAAATTCTTTCTAAGGAAGTGCAAAAATATCTAAATACAAATATAGAAAATAATTTTAAATGTGAAATATATGATATCAAAAGTGTGTATATAGATTTTTTAGTTAAGCATTTTAATCATCTTAAAAATTATAAAGAAAAAATTGTTATTGATTGTGCTAATGGAGCTACTGGTGTAATTATTAAGCCTTTAGTTGAAAAATTAGGTCTTAATGCACAAATTTTATTTGAAGAAGCAGATGGTAATTTTCCAAATCACGCACCAGATCCAACAGAGCTTGAAAATTTGCATATTTTACAAGAAGTTTTAAAAGAAGATAAGCAAGCAAAGATGGGTTTTGCTTTTGATGGAGATGGTGATCGTTTGGTGGTTGTGAGTAAAAATTATGTTTTTAGAGGCGATGAGCTTTGTTATTTGTTTGCTAAAAATATCAAAAATCCTAGAGTCTTAGGAGAGGTAAAATGCTCAAAAAATCTTTTTGATGAGGTGGCTAAATTTGGTTTTATTATGATGGGCAAAACTGGTCATTCTAATATCAAAACTATGATGAAAGAGCATAATATAGACTTAGCAGCAGAATTAAGCGGTCATATATTTTTTAAAGATAGATATTTTGGCTATGATGATGGAATTTACGCATTTTTAAGGACTTTAGAACTTCTAGCTAAAAATTACGATCTTAAAGCTTTAATTGATCAATTGCCAAAACTTTACGCAAGTGATGAGATTAAATTAAAGGTTAGCGAGGAAAATAAATTTCAAATCATAGAGAGATTTAAAGAAAAAATAAGAGCTAATGTCTTTGAAAATATGCTCGAATGCAATGAAATCGATGGTGTGAGAATTATTTTTGAAAATGGTTGGGCACTTTTACGTGCTTCAAATACAAGCCCTTATCTTATTATGCGAATTGAAGCTACAACTAAAGATTTTAAAGATTTTCTTCAAGCAAGAGTAAAAGAAATCTATGAGATTATTTTAAAAGAGCTTGCATAAGCTCATTACAATCAATGTGGTTTTTATATAAATATGCTCTTAAAAGCTTGGGAATTTTTGCTTTTCTATAAATTTCTTTAAATTCTTTAGGAATTTTTTCACAAGTAATAAAAGGAAAGATTAAAGCCTTATTTTTGATATATACAATAGCAACCTTATGAGAAATCACTCCATCGTGTTTTAAAGCTTCTATTCGTTGTTTGGCACTTAAGAGTATGCCTAGGTGTTTAAAGCATTTAGCAATTATACTTTCGTGCTTAAAACAAATATAAATTCCATAAAAAATTTCAAATTTATTTTCAAAAAATAACAAATCTTTTTCTAAGTATTTAAAAGTATTCCTAACTCCATTTTCAAACTCAAGTAAAAAATTATTTGCGTAATTCATTCTTATGTAATTTCTAAAATATTTTTCATTTTGATTACTTTCATCATTAAAATATTCAATGTTTTCTTGTTTTAAAAAATTCATAATTTCATTTTTACTAGTATTTAACAAAGGTCTAATAATGGTAAAATTTTCCCTTTGTTCTACATCTTTAAAGCCTAGTAATTCCACAAAACCAGCACCTTTGCTAAGTTGCATTAAAAACCATTCAAATTTATCATTTAAATTGTGTGCTAAGATTAAATTATCATAATGATATTTTTGACAAATTTCATCAAAAAATTCATAACGCAAAGATCTTGCATTTGCTTCAAAATTTTTTTCTATTTTAGGTGCTATTTTTATAAAAATTTGTTTGTTATATTTTTCTGCTAATTTTTTAGCACTTTGCTCTTCTTTGTCGCTATTTAAACGTATTTTATAATTTATAAAAACTAAGTCAAAATTTATGTTGTGTTTTAAAAGCATAAAAAATAAAGCACTAGAATCACTACCATGAGAAAAAGCTAGTAAATTTTTTTTATTTTTTAAAATTGGTAGATATTTATACATAAATCAAATTTTTAAGGTGGTATTTACACATAAAAGCTTCTTTGAATTTAATTTATTATTCTTAAAGCTTTTGCAATGAGTTTTTTATCTACACTATCAAGTATCTCACACTCATAGAGCTCGCCCATAATTAAATTTCCACAATCACTTTCATTAATAAGAATTTCACCATCTATATTTCTATCCCAGTATATATCTTTAGCAGCTATAAAAAATTCACCTTCACTACTTTTTCCTTCGCAAAATGCTAAAATTTTTTTGCCAATTTGTTGATTAAAACTCGTTTTTATGCAATTATCAACGATTTTTTCTATAATTTTTAATCTTGTATTGATGATTTTATTAGGAATTTGTTCCATATTAAAGGCTGCGGTATCTTCTTCTTTAGAATAAGCAAAAATACTAATTCTATCAAAATGGAATTCTTGTAAAAATTTACAAAGTTCATTAAAATCTTCATCACTTTCCCCAGGATGTCCTATGATAAAACCTGTGCGTAAAAAAGAATTTGGAGCTTGTTTCATCAAATTTAAAAGCTCGATTAGTTTTTCTTTGTTTGTTTTGCGTTTCATAATCTTAAGCATATTATCACTTATATGTTGTAAAGGCATATCAAAATAATTTACAAAAACTTTTGAATCAATGATTTTTTTTATTACTTCTTTGCTAACACTTGTCGGATATAAATATAAAATTCTAGCTGCTTTTATTCCTTGAATGTTTTCTATTGCTTCAATTAGATTTAAAAGTCCATCTTTTTGTCCTTGATCAAATAAATACGAGCTTGTATCTTGAGCGATAAAAGAAAAATCTTTATATCCTTTATCAACAAGAGTTTTAACCTCATTAACTATGCTTTCTAAAGGTCGAGATTTTAGTTTGCCTTTAAAATTAGGTATGGCACAAAATGAACAATGTTGGTTGCAACCTTCAGAAATTTTTATAAAAGCGTGGTAGTTTGAACCTGTGATAATACGTTTAGAATTTTCATCTTGTAAGTATGTAGAATTTGAAAAAAGATTTGTTTTTTTAAGTATCATTTCATCGATTTTTTCATAATCACCAACCCCACTAAAAAGATCTACTTCGGGTAATTCTTGCATAAGTTCTTCTTGGTAGCGTTGCATTAAACATCCAGTTACTACCAACAAAGAATCTTTTTTTCTTTTTTTATGTAAATTTAAAATAGCACTAATACTTTCTTTTTTAGCACTTTCTATAAATCCACAGGTATTTACTATCAAAACATCTGCCTCACTTGGCTCATTACAAATTTCATAGGCACTTAAACGTCCAAGCATAATTTCGCTATCAACTAAATTTTTATTACAACCTAAAGATATTAAAAAAAGTTTTGGCATAATTTTCCCACAAATGTATTTTTAAAATGATAGTATAATACAAAAGTAAAAATATTTAAATAAAAAAGTCGGTTATAGTTATTCTTGTTTAATGTAGAAAATATTTAAAATATTTTTTAGATAAGATTACAAATCCTTCCAAGCAACCCTCAATTTTAAGCTATTTTAAATGGGGGGGG
>NZ_JAHHTD010000011.1 GCF_020024835.1 Campylobacter sp.
CGATAAAATATTTAATAAAATATTTAAGTATAAATTAACAAGGAATATATTTGCTGTTTTAATCAAATTTATCCTTTAAGAATATGACAAATTTATCATTGCAAGTGAAGATTTTAATTTTTATTGATAATATGCGTGTAATATCATAAATATTTATTTTAAATTTTTAAATATGATAAGAATAAGCAGAATATTAGTTTTTGTCTAAAAGAATAAAGGCTTGATTATTAGGATTAATTTAAAAATTTTGGAGAACCAAAGAGTTTATCAAGAGCTTCTTTGGTCTCGTCTTTTTGATTATATTTTTTTGCATCTTTTTTTAAGTTTTCGAAATGTTCATTTAAATTTGATTGTTTTTTTGTTTCTTGTATATGATGAGATTTAAATATATCTTGTAATTTTTCAGTTTGTGTGATATCAGTTTTTTGAATTTTAATTTGTGAATTTTCACCGAGAATTTCATAAAGTAAAGTTTTTATAAGTTTAAAACCATTGTTTAATATGACTCTATCTTCATTTTGAGCATTAGAACTTATACTAAGTATATTGTTTTCAAAAGAAATAAATTTAGTAGTTTTCTTAAAAATTTCAGCAAGTTCATAATCTCTTTTGTAGATACCTTGAAGTAATTTTTCATAAGCGTTTAATTTGTCTTCTTTAATAGGTAAAGGTGCGATTTGTTTTTCAATATTTGAATTCGAAGTATTTATAGGCTTATCTTCTTTGATTTTTAAAACTTCATCTATACTTTTTAAATGAGTTGCTTCTACTAACATAAATGTCATTACACAAAGTATAAAACTATCATTATCACTTGAATTTAGCATTGTTTTAGCACGAGCAAGTATCCTAAAAAATCTTTCGTATATTAAAATAGAAAAAAGGTTATTTTTAGCAAAAAAAGCTTCTTTTAAAAAAAAAATCATTTCATCTATAATATTATTTGCTTCATAATCTTCAAATTCTTTTAAAAAATCAAAAATTTTATCTTTATCATTAGCTAAAATAGCTTGATAAAATTCTTCGATCTTATTTGGATTTAAAAAACCTAGCATAGTAGTGATTTGATTAGTTTGTATATTATTTTGACAATATACAATAGCTTGATCAAGTAAGGTTAAAGTATCTCTTAATGAACCATTTCCACTTCTAGTAATTAATTTTAAAGCCTCTTTTTCATAACTAACTTGTTCTTGTTTTAATATCCATTCTAAGTGATTTAAAATCTCATGTTGAGAAATTTGTTTAAATCTAAAATGCTGTGTTCTTGATAAAACTGTTGCTGGTAATTTTAGCGGATCTGTTGTTGCAAGTATAAATTTAACATAGCTTGGAGGTTCTTCTAATGTTTTTAATAAAGCATTTGCAGCCTGTGGCGTGAGCATATGCACTTCATCAATAATAAAAATTTTAAATCTTGCTAAAGATGGAGCATATTTTACTTGTTCGATGAGTTCTTGTATATCTTCTAAACTTCTATGACTTGCCGCATCCATTTCTATAATATCTATATTAGTGCCATTTAAAGAAGAGACGCATTGAGAGCATTTTCCACAAGGATTTGCACTAGGACCTTTTTCACATACTAAGGCTCGAGAAAAAATTCTAGCACTTGAGGTCTTTCCGCTTCCTCTAAGCCCTGAAAATAGATAAGCGTGTGCTAAGCGATTATTTTCTAGAGCATATTTTAAACTAATAGAAACAGTATCTTGTCCTACTAATTCATTAAAATTCGTAGGTCTATATTTTATAGCTAAAGCTTGGAGCATAATTACTCATTCATAATAGATAATAATTCTTCATTACTTTTTGTTTTTAACATTTTTGAATATAAAAATTTTAGTGCTTCTATATCGTCCATTTGCGATATAGCTGATCTTATAGCCCAAATTTTTTGTAATTTTTCTACACCTTGAAGTAATTCTTCTTTTCTCGTTCCTGACTTGATAATATTAATTGCAGGATAGATTCTCCTATCTGAAATATTTCTATCTAAGACGATTTCACTATTTCCTGTGCCTTTAAATTCCTCAAATATTACTTCATCCATTCTTGAACCTGTTTCTATCAATGCTGTTGCTATGATAGTTAAAGAACCTCCATTTTCTATATTTCTTGCTGCACCAAAAAATCTTTTAGGTTTATGGAGTGCATTAGCATCAACACCACCGCTTAAAACTTTTCCGCTACTTGGTGTTGCAGTGTTATAAGCTCTTGCAAGTCTTGTGATTGAATCAAGCAGTATGATTACATCTTTACCAGTTTCTACCATTCTTTTAGCTTTTTCAATAACAAGCTCGGCTACTCGAACATGATTGTAAGCGGGCAAATCAAAAGTAGAGCTAAAAACTTCTCCTTTAACACATCTTTGCATATCAGTTACTTCCTCAGGTCTTTCATCTACTAACAATACTATTAAATGAGCTTCTGGATGGTTTTTTGCAATGGCTGCTGCTAACTCTTTCATAAGTTCAGTTTTACCTGTTCTTGGAGGGGCAACTATTAATCCTCTTTGGCCTTTTCCAATGGGTGAAAAAAGATCAAGCATTCTTCCAGTTAATTTTAAAGGATCATATTCTAATTTTATTTTTTCTGTTGGAAATATAGGTGTAAGATTGTCAAATAAAGGTCTTTCTCTTGCTTCTTTTAAAGGGAGATAGTTGATTGCTTCTATTTTTAGTAAAGCATAATATTTTTCTTGATCTTTTGGTTCTCTTACTTGCCCTGTTACAATATCTCCGACACGTAGAGCAAATTTTCGAATTTGTGAATTTGATACATAAGCATCATTTACGCTATCACTTAAATTTGAATCCATTCCTCTTAAAAATCCATAACCTTCTGAAGAAATTTCTAAAATTCCTGTAAAGAGTATGAAGCCACCTTTTTTTGTTTGAGCTTTTAAGATTTCAAATATAAGATCTTGCCTACGAAATTCTCTAGGGTTTTCTATTTCGGCTTCGTTGGCTATTTTGATAAGATTTTCTAGATCGAGTAGTTTTAAATCCTCTATTTTATAACCTTCAACTGGAATGTGAGTTCTTTGATGTTGTTTTCTTTCTTTTTCCATATATCCTCATAAATGTAGAAAATGTAGTATTTAATAACGTAATATTAAGATTTTATTAAAAAAAATACTTTTTTGTCAAATTTCTAAAATTATATTCTATATTTGTAAATATATTTTAAAAGTTTTGATACTTATAAAAAATGTTAAAATATTCTTTAAGATATTTATGTTGAAAGATATATGATGAGATGCAAACATTGTCGCTTAGATTTTAAACAAGAACAGATGATAAAATTTAATGATAATTATTTTTGTTGCAATGGGTGTCAAAGTGTATATAAAATTTTGTATGATAGTGGTTTAGAAGAATTTTATGATAAGCTTGGAAATCAAACTTTAAATCCTATTAAGCTTAAATATGAACATAAAGATTATCAAAAATATATCACAAAAACAAAAGATGATTTGAGTGAAATTTTTTTACTCATAGAGGATATTCATTGTGCTGCTTGTATTTGGTTAAATGAAAAAATTTTAATTAGAAATGATGGTGTGGTAGAAGTTGATATAAATTCAATCACGTATAAAGCAAGAATTGTATTTGATGAAAATATTATTTCTTTAGAAAAAATAATTCAATGTATAGAATGCATAGGTTATAAAGTTAATATTTATTGTCCTACTAAAGTTGAAGAAAAAGCTATACAGACAAAAAGAGAATTTTATGCAAAATTGATTGTTTCTATTGCTTGTGTAATGAATATTATGTGGATTTCTGTTGCTAAATATGCAGGTTTTTTTAGTGGTATGGAGAAAGAAACTAAGGATATATTGCATTTTGCTGAATTTTTACTTTGCACTCCGGTTCTTTTTTATACAGGATCTGTTTTTTATAAAAGTGCTTATTATGCGTTGAAAATTAAAAGTATCAATATGGATACCTTAGTAATTATTGGTGCAAATTTAGCTTATATTTATTCTATATGGGCTATGTTTTCAAGAAATGCACAGGTATATTTTGATTCTGTTGCTATGATAATTTGTTTTGTATTTATTGGTAAGTATTTAGAGATTTTAAGTAAAAAAAGAGCCATTGATGCTTTGGATCATTTAAGGTCTTTTTTATCAACACAAGTTAGAGTTTTAAAAGATAAGGAATTTCAAAATTATAATGTTGAAGATGTAAAAATTGGAGATATCATTGAGCTTAAAGAAGGGGATAAAATTTTAATTGATGGTGTGTGTATAAGTGGCAATGCAAGCTTGGATATTTCCAGTTTGAGTGGAGAAAGTGCTCCAAAAGACGTTCAAAAAAATGATGAAATATATTCAGCTTCTTTAGTATTGAGTGGGACTATTTTATATGAGTGCAAAACTTTATATCAAGATTCAAAATTAGCAAGAATTATATCACTGCTTGAAAATTCAAGTTCAAAAAAGGCAAAAATAGAAAAAATCATAGGGCAAATCAGTAAATATTTTTCTCCTATTATATTATTTTTTGCATTATTATGTTTTTTATATACTTTTTTTATATTAAATCTTAATTTTGAAGAAGCTATGATAAGAATGGTGTCTGTATTGATAATAGCTTGTCCGTGCGCTTTAGCTCTTGCAACCCCAGTTAGTTCTTTAGCAGCTATAAATACTGCTTTAAAAGAAAAAATTTTATTTAAAGAAACTGGAGTTGTGGAGGATCTTAGTAAATGCAATGTTGTGGTATTTGATAAAACAGGAGTTTTAACAAAATCAAATTTAGAAGTTATAAATTTTTTTTATGATGATAAATTAGATAAAAATGAGTTAATAAATTTTTTATATTTGACAAATCATCCTATAGCAAAAAGTATTTTAAGTTTTTTAAGAAACGATGTTTATAAAAGACTTGAATTTGAAAAAATTCAAAATATTCAAGCAAGGGGCTATAAAGCTTATTTAAATCAAGATGAATTTATAGGTGGAAATGAGAAATTTTTAAAAGAAAACAATGTAAAAGTTAAATCATTTAACTGCACTCATTTTATTTTTGCCAAAAATGGCAGTGTTTTAGCTATTTTTGAGCTTGAAAACAATATAAGAAATGATGCCAAAGAACTTATAAATTTTTTAAAAGAACAAAAATTTAAAATCCATATGCTAACAGGAGATAACGAATTTGCTGCTAAAAAAGTCGCTTCTATTTTAGGTATAAATCAATTTCAACATTCTTGTATGCCTGAGGATAAGCTAAATTATATCTTAAATATGAATTTAAAAAATAAGGTTTTGATGGTTGGAGATGGAGTAAATGATGCATTAGCACTTTCTCATGCAGCAGTTGGAATTTCATTAAAGGAAGGATCGGCTTTGGCAATTGAAAATAGTGATATTATTTTACTTAAAAATGATTTGAAAAGTTTAGAAAGAAGTATTGTTATTGCAAAAAAAACTTATAAAATCATTAAACAGAATTTAGCATTTTCATTGTGTTATAATATTTGCACTATACCGCTTGCATTTTTAGGTTTGATTAATCCGCTTGTAGCAGCTTTATCAATGTCTTTTAGTAGTTTGATTGTGATTTTAAATGCTTTAAGGATTAAAAATGAATAGTGTTTTAATGATGATGATAGGTGTATCTTTGTTTGTTTTATTTTTAGCAATTTGTGCTTTGTTATGGGGTATAAAAAATAAGCAATTTGACGATGATTATAAATTTATAATATTAAATGATAGTGAAGAAACACTAAAAGATGCAATCATTCTAGAGAAAAGAAAAAAGGACATTTTAGAAGATAAAAAAAATCAAAAACAGCCCTAAGGCTGTTTTAATTATTTTAGAGTTTCAATATATGCTTCAATAGCTTTGAAATCATCTTCTGTTAAACCTTTAAGGTTTATTTTCATAATAGCACCTTGACCATAAGCATTTCTCTTGCCTTCTGAATATTCTTTCATATATTTCAATCTTTCAGCACTTGATAAAGAATTTAGTGCAGGAACTTTGTTAAGATACATTTTTTCTGCTTTTGCACCATGACAAGCTGCGCATTTTTTATACAACGCGGCACCATCTGCTGCATAAGTAGAAACCCCAAGACATGCTAATACTGATAAAGTAACTAATTTTTTCATTTTAAGACTCCTTAAATAAAATACTCATAATTATAAACTTTTTTCATTTAATAATCTTTAAATTATAAAAATCTTAGTAAAAATACATTATAATTTTTATTATGAAAAAACAAGCGTTATTTTTAGATAGAGATGGTGTCATCAATATAGATAAAAAATATGTTCATAAAATTGAGGATTTTGAATTTTGTGAGGGAATTTTTGAGCTTTGTGAATATTTTTTATCAAAAGATTATTTAATTTGTGTAGTAACTAATCAATCAGGCATAGCAAGAGGATATTATACAGAAGAAGATTTTGAGATTTTAAGTATTTATATGATGAATGAATTTTTAAAAAAAGGTATTAAGATAGAAAAAATTTATCATTGTCCTCATTTAGATAATTGTGAATGTCGTAAGCCAAAACCAGCAATGCTTTTAAAAGCTAAAGAGGAATTTGGTATTGATATGAGTAAATCTTTTTTTATTGGAGACAATCTAAGTGATATGGAAGCAGGTGTTAATGCAAATATAAAAAATCTTTTTTTAATTAATGAAAAATATACGAGCAATAAAAAATTTAAAGTTTTTGATAATTTAAATGCATTGTTAAAATATCTAAAGGAAATAAAATGAAAGTGGTGATTACAGGTGGTGCAGGTTTTATAGGTTCAGCACTTGCTTTGAAACTTCAAGAGCAAAATCATGAAATTTTAATTATTGATAAGATGCGTTCTAATGCTAAATTCGAAAATGGAAATTTGGAAAGTTTTGGGCATTTTAAGAATTTACTTGATTTTAAGGGTGAGCTTTATGTGGGAGATATTAATGATTATCAAACATTTGAGCTTATTAGAGATTTCAAACCTGAAGTTATTTTTCATAAGGCTGCTATTTCTGACACCACGGTTTATGATCAGACTAAAGTTTTAGCAACTAATCTCAATACTTTTAAACAATTTATACAATTATCTTTAAAATTAAATGCAAAATTAATTTATGCAAGTTCAGCTTCTGTTTATGGTGATGCTTTAAGTCCGCAGATAGTTGGAAAAGGAGAAAATCCTAAGAATCCTTATGCTTTTTCAAAATTAATGATGGATAATCTTGCACAAAAGTATTTTGATAAAATGCATATAGTAGGACTTAGATATTTTAATGTTTATGGCAAGGGTGAGTATTATAAAAATACTACCGCATCGATGGTTTTGCAATTTGGTTTGCAAATTTTGTCAAATAAAAATCCTCGTTTATTTAAAGGAAGTGATAAAATATATCGTGATTTTGTTTATATAAAAGATGTAATAAATGCTAATTTATGTTCTTTAAATGCTAAAAGTGGTGTTTATAATGTTGCTACTTCAGTGCCAAGAACTTTCCAAGATATAGTTGATATTTTACAAGTTAAACTCTGCACAAATTTAACGTGTGAGTATATTGAAAATCCATATTCTAAAGCATATCAATTTCATACTCAAGCACAGCTTAATGAAGATTTTGCCTATAAACCTCAATTTAGCTTAGAAAATGGAATCGAAGACTATTTACCCGAGATTAAAAGAATTTTTGAAAAGGAAATAAATGCTTGATTTTTTGTGTTCTAAAAGCCCAAAAATCTTGGTTGTTGGGGATTTTATGATAGATCATTATGTATGGTGTGATTGTACTAAAATTTCTCCTGAAGCACCGGTGTTGGTTATGAAAAGTATTCAAGAAGATAAGAGACTTGGTGGTGCTGGAAATGTTTATGCTAATTTGCAAAGCTTAGGTGCAAAAGTGTTTGCTCTAGGTGTAATAGGCAATGATGAAAATGGTAAAATTTTACAAGAGAAATTAAATGGTAAATTTTTTATAGAAAAAAATAGAAAAACTCCTTTAAAAACAAGAATTTTATCTCATTCTCAACAAGTATTAAGAATTGATGATGAAGATGATTTTGATACTACATTAGAAATACAAATAATCCAAGAATTTAAAAATATTGCCAAAAATTTTGATGCAGTGATTTTAAGTGATTATGCAAAAGGAAATTTAAGTAAAAATATTTGCCAAGAATTAATAAATTATGCAAATATTTTAAATATTCCTATATTAATAGATCCAAAGGGTATAGATTTTAGTAAATATAAAAATGCTACCTTGCTTACACCAAATAAAAAAGAAGCTTCAGAAGTATTGAAAATCAATACTTTAGATAAAGACAATTTAGAGTTTGCAATAAAAAAACTAAAAGATGATTTAAATTTAGTTTATTCAATTATTACTTTATCAGAAGAAGGTATAGCTTTATTTGATAATAAATTAAGAATTATTCCTGCTAAAGCATTAGAAGTTTATGATGTTACAGGAGCTGGAGATAGCGTAATAGCTATGCTTGCTTTTGCACTTGCTTTGAAGGTGGATATTTTCAAAGCGTGTGAATTTGCTAATAAAGCAGCCGCAGTTGTGGTATCAAAAATAGGTAGTGTTAGCGTGAGTTTTGATGAAATTAAAAATTTAGAAAAAGCATCATTTTTTGAGAAAATTAAAACTAAAGAAGAATTAAGTGATTTAATTAAAGATAAAAAAGTTGTATTTAGCAATGGTTGCTTTGATATTTTGCATTTTGGACACATTAAATATCTTGAAAAAGCTAAAAAAATGGGGCAAATTTTAATTGTAGGATTAAATTCAGATCAAAGTGTTAAAAAATTGAAAGGTCAAGATAGGCCAATTAATTGTGAAAACGAGAGAGCGTGTATGCTTGCAAGTTTATATTTTGTAGATTATGTTGTAATTTTTGATGATGAGACACCATATGAGTTAATACGATATTTAAAGCCTGATATTTTAGTTAAGGGGGCTGATTATAAAAATAAAACAATTGTTGGTTCAGATTTAGTAAAAAAAGTTGAACTGATAGATTTTGAAGATGGTTTTAGCACTAGTAACATAATAAAAAGGATAAAAAATTAATTTTTGAAATTTAGTAGTAATTTTAAGTTTAGCTTATTTTGCTAAACTTAAATAATATTCAATTTGCTCTTTTTGTAAAATTCTTATGAGATTTGTGCTTCCTGCAACTCCTATAGGAAATCCAGCTGTGAGTGTATAAACTCCATCTTTGTGCATTAATCCTTTTTCTATTCCAAGTTTTACTGAATTACTAATAAGTTCGGTTAAATTTTCATGTTTTTCTATAAGAATTGCTGGTTGAACTCCCCAAACTATACTTAAAAAATTTAAAGCCTTTTTTGAATGTGTAATAGCAATAATATCCATCTTAGGTCTATATCTTGCAGTTTTGATTGCTGAAGAACCACTACTTGTGAGTGTAAAAATAGCATCAGCATTAAGATTGGTAGCTAGTTGAGTATTTGATTTAGCGACTATATCAGTTTCGTTAAAGCATTTAAAATTTTCAAATTTTTCATAAGGATAATTTTTTTCAGTTTCTATAATGGTTTGAGTCATAATATCTACTGCATTTGCAGGATCAATACCTACAGCACTTTCTTCACTAAGCATAACTGCATCGGTGCCATCTAAAACTGCATTTGCAACATCTGAAATTTCAGCTCTAGTTGCAGTTTTTGATTTAGCTAATGAAAAAAGCATTTGAGTTGCAGTGATTACTGGTTTGTTAGCCTCATTAGCTTTTCTTATAATTAGTTTTTGTATATTTGGAACCTTATAATAAGGCACTTCTATACCTAAATCTCCTCTAGCTACCATTATTCCATCACTTGAGCTTATAATCTCATCAATGTTTTCAACCGCATCAAATTTCTCTATTTTTGCAAATATAGCTATTTTTGCATTATTTTCATTTAATATTTTTTTGACTTCGTCAATATCGTGTGCATTTTGCACAAAAGATATGGCGATAAAATCTACATCGTTTTTTATCCCCCAAGCTAAATCATCTTTGTCTTTTTGGGTAATTACATCAATGTTTATTTTAGTATTTGGAAAATTAATACCTTTATTTGAGCTAAGTATGCCATTGTTTTCAACTCGTGTTTGTATGAAATTTTCATTTATTTGTGTTACTTTTGTTTTAATAGAACCATCGCATAAATATATGTATTCTCCAACTTTTAACATAGATAGAATTTCTGGATGATTAATACATACTTTATAGTGATTTTCACATAAACGCTCTCCTTTAAAATTATATTTATAAAAATCAAGCGTATCATTTGCTTTTAGCTCAAAGGTTTGTGGAATTTCTAAGGTTCTAATTTTTGGACCACTTATATCTTGTAAAATTCCAACTCTAGCGTTAAGTTCAAGAGCTATTTTTCTGATTGTATTTAAATTTTTACTATGATATTGATGTGTCCCATGTGAGAAATTTAAACGGAAAACATTTACTCCATTTATTATCATTTGCCTTATTACAGATTCATCTTCACTTGCTGGTCCTATTGTAGCAACTATTTTTGTTTTTTTAAGCATACCAATCCTTTTTATAATAATTCAGTGGAAAACAAATCTTCATTAAAATCTGCACCTAAGTATTGACATATTAATTTTGTATCTCTTTGAGCATTACCAAGACAGCTCGTTGCACCAGGACTTGGAGTCATATTAAATATAATGCCAGGGATTTCTGTGATACTAGCTTCTCCAAGAATTAATTCTCCAGTTTTTTTATCTAATACTTGAGGTCTGACTCCACCAAAATTTTTAGCATAATAAATATCATCAATCTTTAAACTAGGCACAATTTTTTTTGCATTTTTTATAAAAAGTTTTTTATTTATGTAAGGAATTTCAAATAAATAATTATAAAGAATATAATTTCTAATAGTAGAATCTTTAAATAAATTTAAGCATATTTTAATGATATTCATATCTAAATTAAGGGTTTTAAAAAATTCAGGTAAAGATTTAAGCCCATGATAACGTTCAAGCATAGGAATAACTAAAGCTGTCGGTCCAAAACGAGTGTTCATATTTGCTAATAAATCAGGATCACCATGGAGTGCGGCAAAAGGTAATTTTGGATTTTGAACCATATATACTTTTCCATTTAAAATTTTTCTTTTTGATAAATAAAAACTGCCAGCTACTGGAAAACAAGATTTATCTAGTCCAACTTGCATTTTATGTGCTAAAAACAATGAATGAGCTCCAGCATTAACCACTATAGATTTTGCAGTGTATTCTTTAAAATCAGTAGTTTTTACATAAAAAATATCATCTTTTTTTTCTATAAATGCAACTTCTTGATTGAAAGCAATATGTGTATTTTTACCTTGTTTGCATGCTTGTTCTATAAGATTTTGACTCATTAGACCAAAATCAACTGTGGTATAAATCGCACCAGCTTCAACGCCCATTGCAACTATTTCATCGGCTCTATCAGCATTAGCATACTCATTTAAGACGACATTTGGCTCGATTTTTTTAATTTCTTCTTTATTATAGAATTTAATGTATGGATATAAATTTTTTATTTCTTCATATCTATTTTTCATATAATTACACTCTGTATATCCAACTCCAAGAGCTAATTTTTGATGTGAATACATAAATTTATTTTGAGCATTTTGTAAAATACCATATTTTACTATCATATCTGCAGTTTTTTTAACTTTTATTGCTTTTTCTAACGTATAATTTGTTTCTATATCGCCACAATGAATTGTTTGAGAATTGCTAGTTCCATGGCTATTTAATGTTGCTGCACTAGAATATTTTTCTAATAATGCAATATTTTGTATATTGGTATATCTAGCCAATTCATAAAACGTAGCAGCTCCAGATATACCAGCACCAACCACTATAACATCAAAATGTTTTTGATTCATCGTCAATTATTCCTTTGCCTTTTTTAGTTATATGATAGCAAAATATAATTGTTTTGAGTTTAAATTAAACTTATAAATTTTTATAATAGATTAGGATAGATAAAATTATAATTTATAATTTTCATCAACAACTTTTTTCATACCTCTAAAGATCAACAATTTGTCATAAATAGCATAATCAAAAAAATTAGCTAAGAATTGTCCATCTCCACCTGTAAAATATAGTTTCTTATTATATGCACAATCCTTGATTAACAAATAAATACTTTTAAAAGTTCCATAGCTTAGAGCATCTATTGTTTTTTGTGGAAAGGCGTCAAAATTTATTTGAGTATTTAATTCGTGTTTTAATTTTGATGAAATATTTGCAAAGGAGCTTTTGTAGCTTTCTATTCCCGGTAATATAAAACCCCCAAGATGGATAAAATTAGAGACAATATCAACCGTAATTGCTGAACCAGCATCAACTATAACTCCATCTTCTATTGTGTAGCATGCAGCAATTCTATCTATGCCTAAATTTTTATAAATTGTATCAAAATTGAAATACGGAGCTAAATCAATAAATAAGGGATGATTTTTTAGCTTTTGATTTAAATTAGGATTTACATTAATGTAAAATATTTTCTGTGTAGGTTCGTATTTTAGAAATTGGTCTATGCTCATAGAATAAAATTTTTGTTTATCTAAAAAATTTGCGGTTGTATTGCCAATATCACACAAAAGCATAGTTTTTAATTCCTTTTGATTTTAAGTAGCCTTGTTGCCTTGAAATAAGTTATTATTTTTTATAAAAAAGATATTCTGTTTAATCTTAAAGCTAACCTGATATTTAATTAATATATTGGAATTTTGCTTCATCGTAATATCATTTAAGCTGTAAAACTTTATCACTATAAAAAAACTTATTTTGTTTCATAAAACTTTTTTTATCAACAGCATCATTGAATTTATATACAACAAAATTATTTAAATTTGAATTGATTTTAATTAAATAACCAGTTTTTTCAAAAACATATAGGAAATTGTTATAAAAAGTGCTTTTTGAAAATAATGCAAATTGGAACTTATTTTCATCAATTATTCTAAGATTGAAGTCTGTTTTGATAATTTTTCCATCTTTTGTAAGAATGAATATTTCTTTGTTACCTATAGTAACTTCTTTTATATCTTCATTAAAATGTAAAGTTCTTTTTGGAGTAACAACGATGACTTTTTTACCTGTTGCAGCAATCATTCGATCATCTTTTATATCAAGATAGATAACATTATTAAAAAATTCTTCATTACTTACTACGATCTCTCGTATAATTTTCAATGTACTTTTATTAACTACAGCAAGTTTTCCATTTAGCATAGGATATATAATAATAGTATTTAAAAATTGTGGGTTTGCAAAACGACTATCTTGAGCATAGGAATTACCAAGATTTTGAATCATTTTTACACCCAAGTTTTTATTAGCATAAACGAGAGTATTGCTAGCTAAAACTAAAGCAATATCATCTCCATCTACATTTGCCGCAACAACACTTTCGCTAAATTTATATGAAAATAGTTCATTATTTTTCATATCTAAAATTTTAAAATTTCCATTATCATCAGCAGTTAGAATTTCGTTTTGATAAATATTGACTATTTGATAATTTTTGTTAAGTTTAAAGTTGATTACTTCGCCAAAATCATTTATAAAAGCGTTATTGCTCAATTGAGCTACATTATTGTTAAAATCTATAATTTTACCTTGAATATTTTTAGTTTGTAAAATTGTCGATTCAATTTTAGTTGGTTGATAATATTCTCTTTTAGTGCTACAAGCAACAAAAAATAATAAAGCCATAAAGAAAATGAAAAAATGCTTCATTTATAACCCTTGATAGTGTTTTAAGCTTGTTACAAGTTGCCACAATGGAGAACTTAAAGGTATCTTTGCAAATTCTATGTCAGCGTTTTTAAAATCATTATTTTTTAAGAAAGTGTAAGCATCAAGCAAGATATTGTAATCTTTTAAAAAATCAGAACTTTGATTATTTTGAGCCAATATAATTTGTTTTAGTAAAGGATCTAAATTTAGTTTTATAGTTTGATTTAAATCAAGCGGACTTGATGTACTCATTAAAAATATAGTGTATAAATTAGGATTTTTAGTTTTTAATTCTTCTAAATTGTTTGTATTTTTAGGATCTTTTAGTAAAGAAGTAAAAATTATATTGCTTTCTTGTATGTTCTTTTCTTCATTATAATTTGTAATAAAAATTATTAAAAAATATATACTTATGATAGCTAATAAACCTATAATATAATTTTTATATTTCTTTATAAAACGCTCGCTTCTTATAAATTTTTCTATCATCTGTTCTTGGGAATTTAATTTATTTTTTGTGGTTTGTTGTGAGTTTTCTTTTAAATTCATTTTTTATCCCTAAATATTTTATTAAAGTAACAATTTTTAAACACTTTTTTAGTTTTAACAAAAGTAATTGTAGCACATAAAGATGAAAAAATAAAATATTTTATGTTATAATTTTCAGAGTAAGAAATAGGACAATATAAAGCTTACTATTAATTTTAGGGTGTGCGATGCAAGTAAATGATGAATTATTAACTAAACTTGAAAAACTTAGTGCTTTAAAAATATCTAAAGAAAAAAGAAAAGAATTAGAACAGCAACTTGAGCAAATAGTTGATTTTGTTCAAAAATTAGATGAATTGAAGCTTGATGGTATGGAAGTGATTACTAATACAACTTTAGGTGGAACTCCTCTTAGAGAGGATAAAAGTTATAAACATAGTGTAATTGAGATTGTCAGCAAATATGCTCCAAAATCCCAAGATGGTTTTTTTATTGTTCCAAAGATTATAGAATAATTTTTAAGTGAGAGTTTTAGTTATGGAAAATTTTATGTGGTTTGATATTTTTATAATAGGATTAACCTTGATTTTAGGTTTAAAAGGTTTAGTAAGTGGTCTTTTTAAAGAAATATTTGGTTTGCTTGGTATAGTTGGCGGTGTTTTAGTTGCTTCAAGATATGCTAAAGAGGTAGCAAATATTATTGATAAAAATTTTTATGAAATTCAAAATGAAAATTTAGCTGTATTTGCTGGTTTTTTAATTTTGCTTATTGTAATTTGGGTTGTATGTTTAATCATCGGCAATATTTTGTCAAAGCTATTTAGCTTAAGCGGACTTGGATTTATTGATAAAATCGGTGGCTTTTTATTTGGCGGAGCTAAGATATTTTTAATTTTTGCTATATTAGTCGCATGCATTAGTAATATAGAATTTCTAAGAGTAAATTTAGATAAATATACTCAAGGTAGTCATACGTTAAAAATACTCAGATCAACTGGTGATTTTATAATGAATACCGATTTTACGCAAAATAACTTAGAAAAGATAGGAAGTCAGATTAAAGATTCGAATTTGAGTTTATCGCCGGAGTTTTGATAATGCAGATTGAAAATATAGAATATGATGTTTTGCTTGAACGTTTCAAGAGAACGCTTAGAAGTAGTGGTTTAAAATATACCAAACAAAGAGAAATTTTACTTAAGACTTTGTATCATAGTGAAAAACATTATACTCCTGAAAGTTTATATGTTGAGATTAAGCAGAGTAATCCAGAGTTAAATGTTGGTATAGCAACAGTGTATAGAACTTTAAATTTATTAGAAGATTCTGGTATGGCAACTTCTATTTCCTTTGGAGCTTCTGGAAAAAAATTTGAACTTGCAAATAAGCCTCATCACGATCATTTAATTTGTAAGAATTGTGGTGAAATTGTTGAATTTGAAAATACTATCATTGAACAACAACAAATGCTGATTGCAAAAGAATACAATTTTAAATTAACAGGTCATTTAATGCAGCTTTATGGTCTTTGTCCAAAGTGTAATGCAAAAAAAGGTTGAAAATGTTTAATAATATTTTAAAACAGCAAAAAATTCAAAAAGCACAAGAGTTAAAAAATATGGGAATTAAACCATATGCTCATTTTTTAACAAGAGAAATGAATATATCACAATACAAAGAAAAATTTTTATATATCAAGGATTTTGAAAATCAAAGAGATGAAAATGTAACTGGAGTTTTAGCTGGACGATTAAAATTACTTAGAATTGCTGGAAAATCAGTTTTTGCAAATATTGAAGATGAGCAAGATAATATACAAATTTATTTTAATCAAAATACTTTAGGTCAAGAATATTTTGATATTTTAAAAAAATATCTTGAGGTAGGAGATATTGTTTTGGTTGAAGGTTTCCCTTTTATAACTAAAACCGGTGAGTTTAGTATCTATATAAAGAAAATTCAACTTGCAACAAAAGCCATTATTCCTTTACCTGAAAAATATCACGGATTAACTGATATTGAGCAAAGATATAGAAAAAGATATGTTGATATGATTATGAATTCGCAAGTTAGAAAGGATTTTATTTTACGATCTAAGATTATATCTTATATTAGATCCTTTTTTGAGAATAAGGGTTTTTTAGAGGTTGAAACTCCTATGATGCATCCTATTGCTGGTGGTGCAAATGCAAGACCTTTTATCACACATCATAACGCTTTAGGGGTAGAAAGATTTTTAAGAATTGCACCAGAATTATATTTAAAACGATTAATTGTCGGTGGTTTTGAAGCAGTTTATGAAATTAACAGATGTTTTAGAAATGAAGGTATGGATCTTACTCATAATCCAGAATTTACTACTATTGAATTTTATTGGGCTTATCATAATTATAATGATTTAATGGATTTAACAGAGGAATTATTTTCTATGTTATTAGAAAAATTAAATTTAGGGGATAAAATCGATTTTGATGGGAAAGTGATTGACTTTTCAAAATCTTTTGAAAGGATTTCTTATAAAAATGCTTTGAAAAAATATGGCGGTTTGAGTGATGAGATAATAAATAATAAAGAAAAAATTATTTTGAAACTAAAAGATGATGGTATCGAGGTAAATGAAAAATTAGAATTGGGTTATTTGCAAGCTGAACTTTTCGACAATTATGTAGAAGATAAACTTATAAATCCGACTTTTATTGTTGATTTTCCAATTTCTATTAGTCCATTATCTAGAAGAAGTGATGAAAATGAAGATATCGCAGAAAGATTTGAGTTATTTATTGCAGGTAGAGAGATTGCTAATGGTTTTAATGAATTAAATGATCCATTAGATCAATATGAGAGATTTTTAAAACAAATTGAGGCTAAAAATGCGGGAGATGAGGAGGCGTGTGAGATGGACGAAGATTTTGTTGATGCTTTAGGATATGCTATGGCACCTACTGCTGGAGAGGGAATAGGCATTGATAGACTAATAATGTTATTGTTAAATAAAAAGTCAATTCGTGATGTTATATTATTTCCTGCGATGCGACCAACAAAGTCTGGAGTAAAAGGAGAATAAATGTTGGAAAATTTTGATAAGGAAATATTTGATTTAACACAAAAAGAGCTTGCAAGGCAATGTGAGGGTCTTGAGATGATTGCAAGTGAGAATTTTACTATCCCAGAAGTAATGGAAGTAATGGGTAGTGTGCTTACTAATAAATATGCAGAAGGTTATCCAGGTAAGAGATATTATGGTGGATGTGAATTTGTTGATGAGATTGAAAATATTGCTATAGAAAGATGTAAAAAACTTTTTAATTGTAACTTTGCAAATGTTCAGCCAAATTCAGGTTCTCAAGCAAATCAGGGTGTATATATGGCTCTTTTAAATCCAGGAGATAAGATTTTAGGTATGGATTTAAGTCATGGCGGACACTTGACTCATGGTGCAAAGGTTAGTTCTTCTGGAAAAATCTATGAGAGCTTTTTTTATGGAGTTGAACTTGATGGAAGAATTAATTATGATAAAGTAAGAGAGATTGCTAAAAGAATTAAGCCTAAACTCATTGTTTGTGGTGCAAGTGCTTATCCTAGAATTATTGATTTTGCTAAGTTTAGAGAAATTGCTGATGAGATAAATGCATATTTGTTTGCTGATGTTGCTCATATTGCTGGTTTAGTAGTAGCTGGAGAGCATCCTAGTCCATTTCCTTATGCACATATAGTAAGTTCTACAACTCATAAGACTTTAAGAGGCCCTAGAGGCGGTATTATAATGTGTAATGATGAAGAAATTGCTAAAAAGGTTAATTCAGCAATTTTTCCTGGTATCCAGGGTGGGCCATTAATGCATGTTATTGCAGCAAAAGCTGTTGGTTTTAAATATAATTTGAGCGATTCTTGGAAAGCTTATGCAAGGCAAATTATCCAAAATACAGCAGTTTTAGCAAAAGTTTTATTAGATAGGAAATATGATTTAGTTAGTGGTGGGACTGATAATCACTTAATTTTATTAAATTTTTTAAATAAGAATTTTAGTGGCAAGGATGCAGATTTGGCATTAGAAAATGCAGGGATTACAGCAAATAAAAACACTGTTCCTGGAGAAACAAGAAGTCCTTTTGTAACTAGTGGTTTAAGACTCGGGACGGCAGCTTTAAGTGCTAGAGGTTTTAAGGAAGAGCAAATGAGTATTGTAGCAAATTATATTGCAGATATTTTAGATGATATACAAAATACAAAGCTACAAGAGGAAATTAGAGTGAAACTTAAAAGATTAGCTAGTGATTTTATTATTTATGAAAGGGCGATATTTTGATAACTACAATGGACATGGCTTTAATCAAAATGGTTACAAGCCATTACTATATAAAGAGAAATGTTATGGTTAATAAGTATGAATACAAAGGTAGAATTTTTTTTGATAAATTTGAAAAAATAAATGCTCCTCTTACTGCAAATATCATACAAGAACATATGGAGAAAAAAATTATTGTTGCACATTCTTTAATTAATAGTTTTGATAAGGTTGAGAACATTGTATTTGATTATAATGGTTTTAATGCAGAAAGGTTTTGGCATAGAGCTCAACTAATACTAAGAGAGGAGGGTTTTATTAATTTTACAGCTTATAAAACTAAAACAAATAATCACTTGCATTTATATATACACAAAGGACATACTACTTTTAATGAAGCATGTTCTTTAGGTGCTAAACTCTCTTTGCTTTTTTCGCAAAAAATGCCTATAGAATGGAAAGTATTTCCTAGTTTGGATATACCAAAGGAATTTAATATTTTAACGTTGCCTTATGAAGTTTATCAAAAAGAACGCGGTGCTTCATGGTCAAAACATATGTGATATTTATAAAGGATAAAAATTATGGAAGAAAATAAAAAAAATGAATTTGATGATATTATTTTGCAAAAAAATAGTAAAAATGAAAAAATAAAGAAAATTCTCTTAAGAGCAATTATCTTAATAATTGTATTTTTAGTTGTTATGATTATAATGAAGTTGATTAATAATCCAAATGAAGAAAATTCACTTCAAGTGCCTTCTGAACCAGAAAAACAGGTTTCTTATGAAAATAATTTTAATTCTTTGCCAATTACAGATAACAGCAAAGAAGAAGATGAATTTGAAGCTTTAGCAAGAAAATTAAAAGAAGAAAATAATTCAAATGAAAATAATATGAGTGCAAATGAGGTAATTTTGCATGATGAAAATACAACTAATCATATAGTCAATAATAGCGTTCTTGACCAAATTGAGACTAATAAATTAAAAGAAGAGAATATGGTTAAAAATGTGGAGGAAATTCCAGAGAAAAAAGTTAAATTAGAGGTTAAAAAGGAAGCTAAGGTTGTTAAGGAAGATACTGCAAAAGCTAACGTAGCTAATGCCAGTGAATTATTTGAAGGCGTTAAAACAGCAACTAATCTTGAACCAGGTGCGTATATACAAGTATTTTCATTAAATACATTAGATATTAAATCAAAAGAACTAAGTCTCTTGAAAGAAAATGGATATAATTATAAAATTTATAAAACAACCATAAATGGTAAAGAATTGACAAAGGTTTTAGTAGGCCCATATAATGAAAATGAGTTAAAAGTTGAGTTAGAAAAAATTCGCTCCAAGATAGCAAAAGGTGCTTTTACTTTTAGAATTAAATGAAAATTTTTTCAGTTATAGGCAATCCAATTATGCATTCTCTTTCTCCTAGAATGCATAATAATGCTATCTTGTTTTTTAATGAAAGAGCTATATATACAAGATTTAATTTACAAGATCCTTTGAAATTAAAAGAAGTTATTAGTTTTTTTAATGGAGCAAATATTACTATTCCTTTTAAAGAATGTGCTTTTGAAATAGCTGATATTAAAGATGAAAGTGTTTGTAAGATAAAGTCTTCTAATGTTTTGATTAATAAAAATAATAAAATTTATGCGTATAATACAGATTATTTAGGTTTTTTAAAATCAATTGAAGAATTTCAAAATATAAAAACAGCATTGATATTAGGTGCTGGTGGGACATCAAAGTCTATAGCTTATGCACTAGAGTTAAAAAATATTGATATAAAAATAGCTAATAGAACAGAAGATAGATTTAAAAATTTTTTAGATTTTAAATGTTGTTTGTATGAAGATTTATCAACTTGCGAGGTTTTTGATATTATTATTAATACCACTAGTGCTGGATTATACGATAATAAAATACCATGTGATAAAAAAATTCTTACAAAACTTTTTAAAAATTCAAAATATGCCTATGATGTTATTTATGGGAAAACTACACCCTTTTTACAACTTGCTAGCGAATGTGATTTAAAAATTAAAAATGGTAAAGATATGTTGTTGTGGCAAGGTGTATATTCTTTTGAATTATTCTTTAAAAACTATAATTCTGAAGCAATTTACAAAGCCATGAATAAGGCTTTGCAAATTTAGTGACTAAACCAAGATTTTATTTTATCTAATAAACTTTCTTGCTCCATAGATGAATTTTCGTGTTCTAAGCCAAAACTTTTTTCAAGTTCATTTAATAATTTTTGTTGTTCTTCATTAAGATTTTTTGGAAATTTTATATCAATTTGGATAATTTGTGATCCAAGTTTTCCAGTATGAATATTTTTTACTCCTTCATTGGCAAGTTCAAATTTTTGCTTATCTTTTGCTCCAATTGGAAGTTTTAAATTTGCTTCACCTCTTAGTGTAGAAACTTTGATAGTTTTTCCAAGAGCTGCTTGAGTAAAAAATACAGGGACAATGGTATAGATATCATCTTCATTTCTAATAAATTTATCATCATTTTCTACCATAACTTTTATATACAAATTACCTCTTTGAGAGCTATGTGGCAATTGATTTGCTTTGTTTTGTATTCTAAGACTCATACCATTGTCTATACCTTCTGGAATATCAAGCTCAATGGTATCATTGATTTCCTCATAGCCATTACCATTGCAAGTTTTACATTTATTTTTTATTATTTTTCCATCTCCTTGGCAATATGGGCAAGTTTGTACAAAAGTCATAAATCCTTGTTTTGCACCAATTTGTCCCTTACCTCCACAATGAGAACAAGTTGTTTGTTCTTTGCCTTGAGCACCTGTTCCATCGCATACTTTACAAAAAGTTTTATATTTAAAATTGATATTTTTTTTACAACCAAAAATAGCTTCTTTGAAACTAATTTGTGTAGTTATTTGTAAATCGTTTGGATATTTATTTTCTTTTTTATTTTTTTGTTTATTAAATCCAAATCCTTCCCCAAAAAAGCTTGAAAAAATATCCCCTAAATCAATATCTTCAAAACCAAATCCACTACTTGCAGATCCTTTTAAGCCCTCCTTACCATATCTATCATATATATTTCTTTTTTCATCATTACTTAAAACTTCATACGCTTCATTTATTAGTTTGAATTTTTCTTCAGCTTGTTTATCGCCTTGATTTCTATCTGGATGATATTTAAGAGCCATTTTTCTATAAGCTTTTTTAATGGTTTCTTTATCAGAATTTTGAGAAATTTCTAAAATTTCATAATAATTAAGTTCCACTTTTTAACCTTTATTGTTTTTTTTAAAGTGTAATTCTAGCAAAAAATAAACGATATTAATATTATATGTTATAATGTCAAGCTTTAAGGATTTTAAAACTTAACAAAAGGAATGAAAATGATTAACGTATTAATGATTGAAGATGATCCAGATTTTGCAGAATTTTTAGCAGAATATTTAGCTCAGTTTAACATCAAAGTTACTAACTATGAAGATCCATATTTAGGTATGAGTGCTGGTATAAAAAATTATGATTGTTTAATACTTGATTTGACATTACCAGGACTTGATGGACTTGAAGTTTGTCGAGAAATTAGAGAAAAATATAGTATCCCTATTATTATTTCGTCTGCAAGAAGTGATTTGAGCGATAAAATAGTAGGTCTTCAAATTGGTGCTGATGATTATTTACCAAAGCCTTATGATCCTAAAGAAATGCACGCAAGAATTATGAGTTTGATTCGTCGTTCAAAACGCACCAATGAAATTCCAGAAAAAATTATTAATTCAGCGTTTAAAATTGATGAAAAAAGACATGAGATTAGTTACAATGATGAAGTTTTAGTATTAACTCCTGCTGAATACGAAATTTTAAGCTATATGATAAGACAACATGGCTTTTCGGTGAGTAGGGAGCAATTAGTGTATCATTGCAAAAGTTTAAAAGATAAGGATTCTAAGAGTTTAGATGTTATTATAGGAAGACTTAGAACTAAAATTGGTGATAATTCTAAATCTCCAAAGCATATTTTTTCAGTTAGAGGTATAGGATATAAGCTTATAGGATGAAAATAGAAATTAATCTTAAGATAACTATTCTTTTTGCAGCAGCTTTTTTATTTGTTTGTGTTTTATTTGCTTTATTAGAAAAAATTCAGGTTGATTCTCATATTGCAGATGAAAGAATTAGGCAAAAAGAAATAATTAAGAAGATTATTTACAATTTAGAAAAAGATAAGGAATTTGAATTACATAATTATCTTCTTTCTAAAACTTATTGTTTAATTACTAACGAGCGTATTGTTAAGCAAATAATTGCTAAGGGTGAAAAAGCATTTAAGATTAGATTTTATCGAGGAAAGTTTTCATCTATCATTTATCACGATCAGTTTTATTTATACGTTGAATATGATCAAAAAAAGCAGTTGTATTATTTTGATGCAACTGCTAGATTTGAGTATTTATTTTTATTTAGTTTTATTTTTATTCTTATTTTGATTATATTTTTGTATTTTTCAGTTTTAAGGTCTCTTAAGCCTTTAAAAATTTTAAAAAATAAGATAAAAAGCATTAATTCTGGAAAAATAGAATCCTTATCAGAATATTCCCAGATAAATGATGAAATTTCTGAAATTTCTTTTGAATTTGATCACGCAATAGCTAAAATTCAAGAGCTAGTAAAATCAAGACAATTTTTCTTAAGAATGATTATGCATGAATTAAAAACTCCTATTGGCAAAGGTAGGATTATTTGTGAAATGATTGATAATCAAAAACAAAAAGATCGTTTGGTAGATATTTTTGAAAGACTTGAACTTTTAATTGATGAATTTGGAAAAATAGAAAAAGTTTTATCAAAAAATTGTCATTTAAATTTGCAAACTTATCATATTAGTTTAATCTTAGAACAAGCACAAGATTACCTTATGCGAGATGATTTTTATCAAAAGATTAAAATTACATATGAAGAAGACACTATGATAGTGGCTGATTTAGAGTTATTTTCTTTATTAATTAAAAATCTTATTGATAATGCTATCAAATATTCTAATGATAAAAGTTGTGAAGTGATTTGTTCTAGTGATTATATTATGGTCCGCAATAAAGGTAATAAGCTTAAAAAAACTTTTGAATACTATTTAAAGCCTTTTGCAAGAGAAGGGAATACTCAAACAGAGGGAATGGGACTTGGACTTTATATCATTAATAATATTTGTAATATTCATGGGTATAATTTGAGTTATTCTTATGAAGATGGTTATCATTATTTCAAAATTCATTTTTTAAGGTTTGGCAATTGAAAACAATTGAAAAATTTAATGAATTAATCAACTCTTTTGCTTCCTTGCCGACTATAGGAAAGAAGACAGCATTGCGTCTTGCTTATCATGTTTGTGTTAAAGATCCCTTGCTTGGCTCTAAGTTAGCTTATAATATTGAAGAATCAATTAGAATTACTAGAAAATGTCTATATTGTGGTGCTTTAAGTGAAAATGAAGTATGTAATATTTGTGCTGATGATAGTAGAAATAAAGATATAATCTGTATTGTTCAAAGCCCAAAGGATATCTTGATATTAGAAGATAGCGGTAGTTTTGATGGTTATTATTTTGTTTTAGAAAATACTGATGAGGAATGCATTGCTAGGTTAAGATCTATGATTGTAAAATATAATATCAGTGAATTATTTTTTGCCTTTACACAGGGAATTAATTCTGATACTTTAGTTTTTTTCATAGAAGAAAAATTAAAAGATTTAAATTTAAAATTAACACATATTGCACAAGGAATTCCAAGCGGGGTGAGCTTGGAGAATGTTGATTTTATATCATTACATAAAGCTATCAACCATAGAATTAAATTAGACTAATATTCTTATAAATTTATGTGATATTTTATCGTTAAATTATATTATTAAAATTCTTATTTTTTAGGTGTAGTAAAATACCTTAAAATATCATAAATTTATCAAAATATTAATACCTAAAGATGATAAATTTATAGGTTTTGTTTTATTAGTTTTGCAATTTTTTCATTACATATAGATTTTATTTCATCATAGTTTCCTTGGGAAATTTTATCAAAACTGCCATAATAATTTAAAAGTTTTTTAATATTTCCTTGAGAAATTCCAAGTTGCAATAATTTTGAATTGTGTAAATTTTGCTTTCTTTTTGTTTTTTGATGAAAATTTATCGCAAAACGATGTGCCTCATCGCGTAATTTTTGCAAAAAATGTAATTTTTTATCTGTGCTTGAAAGCATAAATATTTCATTTTCAGTATAAATTTTATCTTTAGCACTTCCTTTTGCTCTGTGGGTTTTAGAATCGATTTTTTCTTTTGATATAGCTAGGATATCTATATTAGCTCCTGAACTTTTTACTATAGTATTGGCAAGTTTTAATAATGCACTACCTCCATCTATAAGCCAAAGATCAGGTGGTGGAATTTTATTAAAAGATAAAGCTCTTTTGCTAAGGGTTTGAAACATTTGATCATAATCATTTTTATACGATAAATGATAGTGTCTGTATAAATTTTTTTCAAATTTATTATCTTTATATACAATCATAGCTCCGACACTAGCATCGCCTTGATGATGTGAATTATCAAAAACTTCAATATTATTTGGATAATTTTGTAAATGAAAATATTTTTTTATATCATTTAATATTATATAATCTTCATTTTGTAGATATTTTTCTATATTTATTTTTGCATTTTCTAAAGCTAAATCACAAATATTTCTTTTTTCTCCTAATTTTGGAACTTTAATATAAAATTTTTTAGAAAATCTTTTAGAAAGAGTGCTTTCTAACAATTTTAGATCTTCAAATTCTTGATCTACATAAATTTTAGTGGAATTAATAGGGGTATTTTCTATAAAATTTTCTAAAATATATTGTTTGTAAATTTCATTTAGATCTAAATCATTTTGATCTTTAAGTGTTATAATTTTTTGATTTGAACTAATTATTTTGCCATTATTTATTACAAAACGCACTAAAGAAAGTATATTGTTTTTTACAAAGAATACAAATACATCAAAATTTTCTAATTTTGCAATGTCAATATGAATTTTAACACTTAAATCTTGTATAGTCTTAATCCTATCGCGTGTAATAGCTGCTTCTTCATAATTTTCACTTTGTGCATAATTTAGCATTTTATTTTCTAAATTTTTTATCAAAAATGAAGAATTTAAAAGAGCTTGTGTGGCTTGTTGCACTATATTAGCATAGTTTTCTTTAGTTATTTTATTTTCACAAGGTGCCTTGCATCTTTTAATTTGGTGAAATAAGCAAATTTTTTTACATGATTTTTTTTGTCTTAAGGGAAAAATTAGATATAAAGTATTTAAAAGCTCCTTAGCGCCTTTAAAAAAAGGACCAAAGTATTTTATTTTATTTTTTTTTATAATTTTTCTAGTAATCTCAAATCTTGGAAAATCATCATTTAAATCTATATAGATATAAGGATAGGTTTTATCATCTCGTAATAATATATTGTATTTAGGATGAAGTTGTTTTATAAAAGAATTTTCTAAAATCAAAGCATCTGCTTCGTTATTTGTTGTGATAAATTCAATATGGTGAGTTTCGCTAATCATTTTTTGAATTCTTAAGTTATTTTTTAAATTTGGTGAAAGTGTGGGCGTAAAGTTAAAATAGCTTCTTACTCGATTTTTTAAATTTTTAGCTTTACCAACATACAATAGCTTACCATTTTGATCAAAATATTGATAAATTCCTGGCAAAGCTGGAATTGTTTTAATTTCATTTTTTAGCATATTTAATAATTTCTCTTAATTCTTCAAATTTTTTATATAATATTGGATTGTTTATATTGTTGTGAAATATTGCATTTGAAAGTTCTATAAAATGTTTTTTTTGTATAGTTTTAGCTTTTTTTTGTTGAATAAAATTTCTATCACTAAAGATTTTAATTGTATTTACATTGGCAAAAATACTAGTAGGTTTAGCAAAAGTATAGTTTTTTATTAAATTTTTAATAGTTTTTTTGGTATTATCGTGGTTTAATTCTATGTAAGCAACGTGATGTTTTGCTAGAATTATCAATACGTTATTTTTGACAAATATTTTACTAATCATTTGTCTATGATTAACACTTAAAAGATTGAAAAATTCTTTACATTGAAAAAGTGTATTTAAAGGTTTATAATGTTTAGATTGAATAAGTTTATTGATAATAAAATTGCTCGTTTTAATTTCATATTCCATTTTATAAGTTTATCATTTTTTTTATTAATAATATTTTTAAGTGCGTGTGGTTATAAAGATGCTCCATTTTATGAAGTTAAAGATGATAATCAAAGCACGATTAAAATAAAGAAATTTCAAGCAATGGAAAATGAGATATGAATAAAATTTTATTTTTACTTTGTTGCGGATTTACTTTATTGTTTGCTAGTTCTAGTGAATTAAATTTAGCATTTAGTGGATTGGGTATTAGTATTTTAATTATTTTTATTTTAGGTTATTATTTTATAGCAATGGAAGAAAAATATCATCTTAATAAAACTAAACCAGCATTGTTTGTGGGGACTTTTTCTTTCATAGTAATTGGTATTTATTTGGCAATAAATAATTTTGATATGCAAATTTTAGAAGAAAGCGTTAATCATTTAATCTTAGAAATTGCACAAATTGTATTTTTTTTAATTGCTGCTATGACTTTTATAGAAGCTTTGATTGAAAGATCGGTGTTTGAAACCTTAAAATACAAACTTATTAGCAAAGGATACACTTATAGAAAATTATTTTGGCTTACTGGGATTTTAGCATTTTTTATTTCACCAATAGCTGATAATCTTACTACAGCTTTGATTTTATCTACGGTGCTTTTGACAATTGATAAAGATAAAAGAGACTTTTTGATTCCAGGGGCTATCAATATAGTAGTAGCTGCAAATGCTGGAGGTGCATGGTCTCCATTTGGAGATATTACTACTTTAATGGTATGGACTGCAAAGAAAGCAGATTTTTTAGAATTTTTTGCACTTTTTCCGGCATCTTTTGTTGGATGGCTAGTTACTGCTTATTTATTGTCGTATTACGTGCCAAATGTTAAGCCAGATTTTACTAAAAAACATCTAGAAGAAGTTAAGATAAAAAAAGGCGGTAAGGTTTTTATATTCTTAGGACTTTTTACTATCGCATCGGCTGTATTTGTTCATAGTGTTTGTGATTTACCGGCTATGTGGGGTATGATTTTTGGCCTTTCATTGTTGAGTTTATATATATGCTTACTTAATAGAAAGAAAGAAAATAAAAAATTAAATGTATTTTATTATATGACATGTATTGAGATGGATACTTTGTTATTTTTCTTTGGTATTTTATCAGCAGTTGGTGCTTTGCATTTTGTAGGTTGGCTAGCTTATGCTTCAAATTTATATACTATTTTAGGGACAACAAGTGTAAATGTAGGAGTTGGAATTTTATCTGCTATAGTAGATAATGTTCCTGTGATGAGTGCTGTTTTAAAAGCAAATCCAAGTATGGATCATACTCAATGGCTTTTAGTTACATTAACAGCTGGCATTGGCGGTTCGTTGATTAGTTTTGGATCAGCAGCTGGAGTGGGAGTGATGGGTAAAATGAAAGGAATTTATACTTTTAATGCTCATTTAAAATATATATGGACTATATTGACAGGATATATTATATCTATTGTTATTTGGTATATACAATTTCAAATGTTAAATTTATAAAGGATAGTAATGAAAAAAGCAGACATTTTAGTTTTAGATTTTGGCTCTCAATATACTCAATTGATCGCAAGAAGACTTAGAGAACAAGGGGTGTATTCTGAAATTTTACCTTTTAATGTTAGCATAGAAGAGATTAAAGCAAAAAATCCAAAGGGACTTATACTTAGTGGAGGTCCTGCTAGTGTTTATTCTAATGATGCTTATTTTTGTGATAAAGATATTTTTAAATTAAATTTGCCTATTTTAGGAATTTGTTATGGAATGCAATTAATGGCACATCATTTTAATGCTGATGTTGCACCTGCAGGGCATAAAGAATATGGAAAAGCTACTATTGATGTGCAAAATGATAGTATTTTATTTAAAAATTTACCTAAAAGACAGATAGTTTGGATGAGTCATTCTGATAAAGTTGAGAATTTACCACAAGATTTTGAAGTAATTGCAACTAGCGAAAGCAGTCCTTTTTGTGTATTCGGAGATGAAAAACGTAAATTTTATGCTTTGCAATTTCATCCTGAAGTTCAACATAGTGAATTTGGAAAAAATATATTAAAAAATTTTGCTAAATACATTTGCAATTGTGATAGTGTGTGGAATATGGGATCCTTTGCTAAAACTCAAGCGCAAAAAATTAGAAAAGAAGTTGGCAATGATAAAGTATTATGTGCTGTAAGTGGTGGCGTTGATAGTAGTGTGGTTGCTGCCTTGCTTGCTAGTGCTATAAAAGATCAAGTGGTAGTTGTTTTTGTGGATAATGGACTCTTAAGAAAAGGCGAAAAAGAGCAAGTAGAGTATATGTTTAAGCATATCTTGGGAATTAATTTAATAAGTATTGATGCAAAGGAAATATTTTTAAGCCGTTTAAAAGGAGTTAAAGATCCAGAAAAAAAGAGAAAAATAATAGGCAATACTTTTATAGAAGTTTTTGAAGAAGAATCAAAAAAACATAAAGATATAAAGTATCTTGCACAGGGAACTTTATATACTGATATTATAGAAAGTTCAGTGATAGGTGCTAGTAAAACCATAAAATCACACCATAATGTCGGTGGATTACCAGAGAAAATGAATTTAAAATTAATTGAACCTTTAAAAGAAATTTTTAAAGATGAGGTGAGAGCTTTAGGAATAGAGCTTGGCTTAAACAAAGATATAGTGTATCGTCATCCTTTTCCTGGGCCAGGATTAGCTATACGTATTATGGGTGAAGTTAATGAATTTGATTTAGAGCTTTTAAGGCGTGCTGATGTGATTTTAATTGAAGAGCTTAAAAGTAGTGGTTGGTATGACAAAACTTGGCAAGCATTTTGTGTGCTTTTAAATGTGAAAAGCGTTGGTGTTATGGGGGATAATAGGACTTATGATAATACTATTTGTGTGCGTGTGGTTAATGCAAGTGATGGTATGACAGCGACTTTCTCTCACTTACCTTATGAATTATTGGAAAATATTTCACGTCGTATTATTAATGAGGTTAATGGAATCAATCGAGTAGTTTATGACATATCAAGCAAGCCACCTGCAACCATAGAATGGGAATAAAACTAAAAATTTAATATTAATTTTTGCTTCATATCTTACTTTAAGTGAAATGATGATTGCTATAAATTTATAAAAATAAAGGAGAGTATTTAATTATGTTTTTAAAGGTTTTTGTGTGCATGGTAAAATAATGATTTATGTTGATGGTACTGGTAGAGGAACGGTTATAAATCTTGCAAAAACTTTTTTTGAATTTAATAAGCACGTATGGCACGATAAAAGAAGTATGCCTACGGTAGGAATGCTTGTTGAATTTAGATCTGATGGAAAGCATATTACGGATTTACGTCCTTCAAAGTTTCAAGAATTTGAAGAAAATGATTTTATTAAAGAGAGGGATTTTTGGAAAACTAATAGCGATAATGAATTAGAGGATTTAAGGTTAGCTAGACGTGATGCTTATGTTCAAGAATTATATAGACAAACAGATTATGATCAATTTGAAAAAATTCCTTTAAATAAAACAATTCCACAAACTATTCAAAAGTATTTTTGCAACGAGGCTTTGTCTATTAATGCAGTTAAAGATATTAAAATAGATGAAGCACCATATACTATTGATTTTTTTGTTCTTAAACGCTTTTTATATAAGGCTTTAGATACTTTACTTTTTTCTGATAATACAATTAATCAAGCAGATTTTTCAGCTATGAAAAATATTATTATGCACCTTGAAATGGCTTATATGGATATGAAAGATAAGCAAAAGCATATTAATATGGAACACTTGTATAATGAAGTATTTCTAGCACATCAGTGTCATTATCAAGCACTTTTAGCATCTCTTGAAAATAGAAAAAACAGAAAGTTGGCTTTGGAAAGACAAAGTAATACTTTAGCAAGTGAAATAAAATTAAAGCAATCAAGATTAGAGATAGAAAATGGAAAAAAACGTCAAGAAGCTGAGGAAATATTGCATTCTAAAAAACAAAAACTAATAGAAATTAATGATGAATTAAATTATTTTAGTGAAAGTATTGCAAAATTAGAAAAAATAAAAAAGGAATTTTATGAAAAAAATTTATCTATTTTTACAAATAGCTTTAATATGGCAAGGGAGAAACTTTTTGATAAAATTAAACAAGGTTTAAATATTTGTGCCACTAGGCAAGATATGGAAATATGGAAAAAATCTTTAAAATCAACTAGTATCAAAAATTCGTATTTTAAAAATGCAACCGAAATTTCTTTTTGTACTTTATCTTTTGCAGAGCTTTATTTAGATAGATTAAATAAATATACATTAAATTCAAGCGATCAACTACTTCTTTCTTATGTAAAAAAAGTTAGAAAAGAATGTGAAAAAAATTTTTTAATAGTTACTACAAATCATGAGACTTATACAAATATGAAAATACAAATTTTTTCTATGAATCCTTATTATATTGTAAAACACGCACCTAAGAAGGTAAATTATCAAGGATTGATGAAAAATATAGAATTTGATATTGTCTATGTAGATGAAAAAACTTTATGGGCTCCAGTAGCTGATGTAATTTTAGAGGGAAAGTATTTTTTAAAAAAAGATTCTAAAACCAAATTTAAAATTTTATAAAGTGTGTTTTTAGGATTTGTTGGTTATAATCTTTTTGCCTGAATGGTTCGATTTACATTAAGAGGATCCAACGCATTAATTCTTAGTTGTGGTGTGTGATTTACCGTGTTCTGTGACTTTGTTTGAGCTTTGAAAAAAAGTGAGAAGCTGCAGCCTTTAAAAATTACCCAGCAACATTGTTGACTTTTTAGGGTCACATACTTATGTTACGGCCATTTGGGTTTTGATAATGTTTAAGGAAAATGATGAAAATTTTAATTTTAGGGAGTGGTGCTAGAGAATATTCTATTGCATTGGCTCTTAAAAAGGTAGATGATAAAATAGAGTTTTATTTTGTGCCTGGCAATGGTGCTACTGCTAAGATGGGAACAAATCTTAATATGAAAGATTCTAAAGTTATCACTGCTTATGCAAAAGCTTCTGAAATTGATTTATGTATCGTGGGAAGTGAAAATTTTTTAGCTGATGGTATAGTGGATCTTTTTAAAGAAAATAATATTGCTATTTTTGGTCCAACTAAGGCAGCAGCTATGCTTGAGGCTTCAAAATCATATATGAAAAGTTTCTTAAAAAGGCATAAGATAAAAACAGCTAAGTTTTTAAATACAAGTGATTTTGAAAAAGCTAAAAAATTTATTTTAAGTTTGACTCCACCTATAGTTGTAAAAGCTGATGGATTATGTGCTGGAAAAGGTGTTATCATTGCTCAAAGTCATGATGAAGCCTTGAATATTACGCAGAAAATGTTAAGCGGAGAGAGCTTTGGTAATGCTGGTAAAATAGTCGTCATAGAAGAATATTTAAATGGGTTTGAATTAAGTGTTTTTGCACTTTGCGATGGAGATAATTTTGTTTTGTTACCAGCTGCTCAAGATCATAAAAGACTTTTAGATGATGATAAAGGTCCAAACACTGGAGGAATGGGGGCTTATGCACCAAGTTCTTTGGCAGATGATAATTTATTAAAGCAAGTAAAAAAGGATATAATTAAACCAACATTAAAAGGAATGAAATTAGAAGGAAGTGAATTTTCTGGAGTTTTATTTATAGGGTTGATGGTGGTAAATAATAAGCCATATGTCTTAGAATATAATGTTCGTTTTGGAGATCCAGAATGTGAAGTTTTAATGCCTTTGATTGAGAATCCTTTGGAAATGTTCTTAGCGTGTGCAAATAAAAATTTAGCAAATGTTAATATTAAAATTACGAATGAATGTGCTGTGGGCGTAGTTTGTGCTAGCAAGAATTATCCTTATAAAGATAGCCCTAAAGCTTTAATTACCATTGATAATATCCCAAAAAATTCTCACATATCTTATGCTGGAGTTAGTTTAGAAGATGATAAACTATATGCTAATGGAGGAAGAGTGCTCGTTTGTGTTGGTGTTGGAAAAAATATAAAAGAGGCCCAACAAAATGCATATAATCTTTGCAATAATGTTCATTTTGAAGGTAAGCAATATAGAAAAGATATTGCTTTTCAGGTTCTTAGATGAACAATCAAAAATTATTTGATAAACTGGAAAAAGAAAATATTAAAATAGCAAGTTTTAAAAAAAGATTTTTAGCGTATATTATAGATAATATTGTTATTTTTTTTATAGTTAGCATTATTTTATTTGATAAAATTTATTCTATGCAATCTTACGATGAAATTCGCAGTGTCTTAATACGATTTACAGGTGGAATTTTACTTTTACAATTTTGCTATCACACGCTTTTTTCTTATCTTTATGGAGCAACTTTAGGAAAGATGTGCCTAAAAATTATGATTATAGATCAAAATTTATTAGATAAACCAAATTTATTTCAAAGTGCTTTAAGATCGGTTTTTAGACAATTTAGTGATATGTTATATGGAATAGGTTTTGCCTGGGCTTTGAGTAATGTTGTTTTAAAAACTTGGCATGATTATGTAGCTAAAACGGTGGTGATTGATCTTGCGTAAAATATTTTTATCGCTTGTTTGTATCGGAAGTTTATATGCTGCAAAAATTGATATTTATGCCTTAGATGTTGTGAAAAATTCTGATAGTATAGAAGCTAAAAATAATGTAGTTGTGATATCTGATTTTTATTTAATTACTGCCAATGAGGCAAAATTTAATGAACACACTAAAGATTTAGAACTTTTTGGAGACGTAAATATCTTAAGAGGCCAAAAAGAAAGAACACACTCAAGTTATACCAAGATAAATATTCAAAACAATATTGTAAGCTTTAAAAATTTATTTTTTTCAAATAATGATTTAGAAATTTGGTTACAATGCTATCAAGCCAAATTTGATGATAAATTTTTTATAACTGAAAAATCCGTTGTTTCTAGTTGTAATGTGGAAAATCCTGATTGGGAAATTCGTTTTGAAGAAGGAAAGCTTAATAAAGAAAGTAATTTTTTACATCTTTATAATGCGAGATTGTATGTTAAAGATGTTCCCATTATGTATTTACCTTATTTTGGTTTTAGTGTAGATACTAAGAGAAAAAGTGGCTTACTTGTCCCACAATTTGTAATAAAGCAAAATGATGGTTTGTATTATAATCAGCCTATATATTACGTTGTTGATGATAATGCTGATTTGCAATTTGAGCCTCAAATTAGGACTAAAAGAGGTTATGGAATTTATTCAACATTAAGATTTGTAGATTCTTTAAATTCACAAGGTGAAATTAGTGCTGGTATTTTTGGAGAAAAATCAAGTTATAAAAAGAAAGAAAAATTAAAAAATAAAGATCATTATGGATTTGAGATTAAGTATTCTAGTGATGAATTATTTAAAAGTTTATTAGAAGGTTCATACCAAGAGGGGTTGTGGGTTGATGGTACTTATTTAAATGATGTTGATTATACTAATTTGATTTCTAATGTAAAAACAGAAGCATCGCTTGTAACCTCTAGATTAAATTACTTTTTATCTGATGATGAAAATTATTATGGTCTTTATGCAAAATACTATATAGATACTTCAAAGATTAATAATAAAAGCACTTTGCAAGAATATCCTTCAATGCAATATCATAGATACTTAAATGGTCTTTTTAATAATTATATACAATATAGCATTGATACTTCTTTTCATAGATATTATAGACAAACAGGAATTTATGCAAAAACGCTAAATTTTGATATACCATTGTTGTATCATACTAGCTTTTTAAATGACTTTTTAAATTTCTCATTTGCAGAAAGATTTTATGCAAATTTTGTTGATTATTCTAATACTGATTTAAAAAATAAAGAACATTTATTTAGAAATTCGCATAATTTTTCATTATATACTGATTTATCTAAGTCTTATAAAAGTTTTTATCATACAATGTATCTTGGTTTTAATTATTATTTACCAGGAGTTAAATCAGGTAAAATAACTGAAAATTTTATAGATATTGAAAATGACTCTGAACAATTTAATTTTTCGGTGTATCAATATTTTTATAATGCCTTAGGAAGGAAGAAGCTTTTTCATGATTTAACTTTAAAATATGATTTAGAACATAATGATTTTAGTAAATTAGAGAATGTTGTAGAGTATTTTTATAATGATTATATTAGTT
>NZ_JAHHTD010000012.1 GCF_020024835.1 Campylobacter sp.
CTTTTAGAAGTAGATAAAACATAATTTTTAACTTAAAAAAAGTGTTTTTATTTTAAAATTATTATTTAAATTTTAAATAAAGATTAATTATGGCCTCTAAACAACTTTCGCTTAAACATCTTAGTATGCCTATATTGCTTGAGATGTTTTTAAGATATTTTTCGTTAATTATAAATACCATAATGGTTTCTCAATATTCTAATTTTTTAGTTGGAGCTATGGGTGCTGGTAATCAAGTAGCAGATTTGTTTATTATAATTTTTAGTTTTTTAAGTGTAGGGTGTAGTGTAGTAATATCGCAAGCCTTAGGAGCTAAAAATTATATTCTTGCTTTAAAAACGATTTATCAAAGTTTATTTTTAAATACCTTAATAGGCTTAGTATGCGGGGTATTAATTTTTTGGTATGGAGAATTTTTACTCTATCTTTTGCAAATTCCGCAAGAACTTTTAAAAGATAGTCAAATTTATTTACAAATGCTAGCAATTTGTTTGTTTTTTGACGCTATTGGCATAGTTTTAGCAGCAATTATACGAGTTTATAATATGGCTTATTGGGTTATGTTTGTAACTTTATTTATGAATATTGTGATTTTTATAGGAAATTATTATGTTTTGCATTTTACTAAATTAGAGCTTTTTGGAGTAGGGCTTAGTAATATATTAGGTCGTATAGTTGCCTTTATAATGTTAGTTTGTATATTTTCATTTAAACTCAAAATTCATCTAAAATTTAAAGAGATGATAAAATTTGAAAAAGAAGTTTTTAAAAAAATTTTTAATATAGGTGGCTTTGCAGCTGGAGAACATTTAGTTTGGTTTGTCCAATATACTATAGCATTTGCTTTTGTAGCAAGTTTAGGTAAAGAAAATTTGAGTGTTCAAACAATTTATTTTCAAATATCATTACTTATTATGTTAATAGGGCAAGCAATCAGCGTAGCTAATGAGATTATCATTGGCAAATTAGTAGGTGCTAGATATTTAAATATCGCATATAAACATACGTGGGTGGCGTTATATTTTAGTGTTATAGCAAGTGCTTTAGTGGCTTTGCTTAATTTTATTTTGCAAGATTTTACTATGGAAATGATTAAGCTTCAATATGACTTAAAAAAACTTATGGCACCACTTTTTACACTTTCTATTTTTTTAGAAATCTTTAGAACTTTTAATATAGTTATGGTTAATTCGCTTAGAGCCACAGCAGATGCAAGATTTCCTTTTTTAAGTGGAGTGGTATTTATGCTTGGTGTTTCTTTACCAGTAGGGTATGTATTGTGTTTTTATGCTGGATTTGGAATTTTAGGCATATGGATAGGATTTTGTGCTGATGAATGCTTAAGAGGAATTGTAAATTCATATAGATGGAAAAGTAAAAAATGGCAAAAAAATATTTTAGTATGAGAGGTTTATTAAATTTTAAAGAATTTGAAATTCAATTTGAAAGAAAAAAGGTTAAGTATTTAAGATTAAAAATTGATAGAAATTTAGATCTTAAGCTTACTATTCCTTTGTATTATAAAGATACAAATGTATTTAATTTTTTAGAGAAAAATGAATCTTGGATTAAAAATAAATATAAAGAAATTTTATCTAAGAAAGAGGTTTTATCTAAAAATGAAATATATTTTTTAGGTAAAAAATATATTGTGATTTATGATGAAAAAAATATTAAAACTTTTATTAAAAAATCACAAATTTTTACAAAAAATACTCAAGATTTAGAAAATTTTAAAAAGAAAAGTGCTAAAAAAATTTTTGAATTTTTAATAAAAAAATGGCAATTTGCCTTTGAAAAAAAAGTGCAAAAAATTAGCATAAAAACTATGGTTTCAAGATGGGGTTCTTGTAATCACAAAAAAGCTTATATTAATTTAAATTTAAAACTCATACAAAAACCTGTAAAAGCTATAGAATATGTGATATTACACGAGCTTACGCATTTAGTTTATCCTCATCATAAAAAAGAATTTTATAATTTTTTATACAATTTAATGCCCGATTATAAAGAAAGAGAAATTTTGCTTAAAAATTTTACTTTTTGAGAAATTAAATAGAAAAAATTTAAATTGATATTTTTAAGCTTTCCTTAGAATTAAAATTGCTATATTTATGCTTTAATTTAATCTTTAAGGTTTTATTTTGTTTTTAGAAATTACTTTTGATTATAAATGTAAAAATAATATATTTGAATATCTTTTGTTTTATTATGCTCAAGATTATGATTATATTTTTGAGCAAAAAGATGGTAAGATTGTTATTAAAACAAATGGTGAGAAAGAGCAATTGCAAGCTTTTTGTAAAAATTTAGAAAAAATTAGTCATAGTATTTTTTTAGATAAATTTGATTTAAAAATAATAGATGAAAAGCTTGAAATTTTAAAACCTATTAAGAAAAATTTTAGCACAAGAGCATTTTTAACAAGACTAAATGCTAATGCCTATACTCAAGGTGAGCTCATCGAAAATGAGTGGGGAGTCTTTGTCAAAGAAGAATTTAAAATTGAAAATGAATTTGTAAAAATTACTAAAGAAAATTTTAATATTTTTTTAAAAAAAGCTTTAGAAAAATTAAAAAACAAACAAAAAATAGAATATAAAAATGATAAAGGAATTTATTCTTTTGAAATTTTTGATAAAAATTTAGATGATTTTTTAATGCCAAGTGATCCAAAGCATATAAATGCTTTTTTTTCTTGCAATGATGAGCAATTTAAAATCCTAGCAGGTCTTGAAAAGCCTTTAATGAAATTAAAATTTAATGCTATTTTTAGGCAAAATCACGATATTAAAAATAATTATTTTAAAATTAAAATTTATGATAATTTATTTATTTTTGCTTTATGCTATGAGCTTGAAAAAGAGGGGGTAAAATTTTTAAATTTTAAAAAAATACAACATTTTGAAGATGAATTTGAAGTAGCTTTAGTCGAAAAAAATATGTTTGTTTTAAGAGGTTTTGATTATATTTTACCTGAATTTAAAAATTTAATTTTTCAAAAAGAAGATAAAAATTATGCACGAATTTCTTGTGTATTATCTGATTTTAAAGAAAAAAAACCTTTGCTTTTAGAACTTAGTAAAAAATATGATGATATTATATTATTAGATAAGCAAGTGAATTTATTAAAACTTAATTTACCAGCAAGTTTTAATGAATTTTATGAATTATCTAAACAAGATGAGACTGCTAAGAGATTATTAGAAAATTATCAAAAAGAATTTGTATTACCGCAAATGAATTTTAATTTAAACAATAGTTTTTTTGGAATTTTTTGTATGATAGGGGTGATATTAGAGCTTGATAAAGAGCTTTTGCAAGCTGGATTAAAACTTTTATCTTTGTCAGATGAAAGTAAAATGACAAAGGGAGTTAGGATAGATTTTAAATTTAACAATCAAAAAGAATTTGATTATGCTAAAACTTTAAAAAGCGTAATGAGCTTTAAATTAGCCGGTGTTGAAAATCAAATAATAGCTTTAGGCGTAATAGAATCTTTAGCTTATTTTTTAAGAGATATATTTGATGATTTAAAAGCAAAAGATCAAGCAGACTTTGTGGTATTAAGCGGTAGTTTGTTTGAGCATAAAAGTTTAAGTAAAAATATTTTTAAACATATACCATTTTTTAAGATAAGCGATGTCCCACTTTGGATATGAACTTTGCATTAAAGGATTAGTTCAAGGGGTTGGTTTTAGACCTTTTGTTTATAATCTAGCTAAAAAACTAAATCTTTATGGAGAAGTTTATAATAACAGCTTAGGAGTGATTATAAGACTTCAATGCGAAGAGCTTTTGCTAAAAAATTTTAAAAATCAATTATTAAAACAGCTACCAAAATTAGCAAGAATCGATCAAATACAAATTCTAAAAGTAAATTTTCAAAAAAAATATGAAGATTTTTCTATAAGCTCATCTAAAGATACTATTAAATTTAGTCCTATTTTAAGTGATTTTTCACTTTGTAAAGACTGCCAAGATGAATTTTATGATAAAAAAAATCCTCGTTATAAATATCCTTTTATTACTTGTATTAATTGCGGTCCTAGATTTTCGATTATCAAAAAACTTCCATATGACAGGATAAACACTTCTATGGATAAATTTAATATGTGTTCTTTTTGCAAAAATGAATACAAAGATCCTTCAAATAGACGCTTTCACGCACAGCCATTGTCTTGTCCTAAATGTAAAATTAGTATTTTTTTAAAAGATAAAAATAAAAATATATTAGCAAAAGATGAGCAAGCTTTTTTTATGCTTTCTAAATTTTTAAATGAAGGTAAGATTATCGCTTTAAAGGGTATGGGCGGATTTCATCTAATTTGTGATAGCACAAATGAAAATACCATTAATGAATTAAGAAAAAGAAAAAATCGCAAAAAAAAACCTTTTGCTATTATGGTAAAAGATATACAAATGGCAAAAAAATTAGCTCATATTGATAAAAATGAAGCAAAACTTTTGCAGTCAAATTTAAAGCCTATTGTGATATTAAAAAGCAAAAATATTTTAAAAAATTTAGCTCCAGATACAGATAAAATAGGCATTATGTTAGCTTATATGGGAACACATTTGTTATTATTTGATTATTTTGATAAACCTATTGTGGCAACTAGTGCAAATCTTAGCTCACAAAGTATTATTTTTAAAGAGCAAAAACTTTTAGATAAACTTCATAATGTATTTGATTTTTATCTTGATTATGATAGAGATATTATAAATTCAAGTGATGATAGCATTGCTCAAGTGATTGATGATAAGGTAATGTTTTTAAGGACTTCTAGAGGCTTAAATCCTTTTTATTATCATTGTAAAAATATTTTTAATTGTGATGAAAATATTCTTGCTTTAGGTAGTGAATTAAAAAATGAATTTGCTTGTTTTTTTAAAGGTCAAATTTTCATATCTCCTTATATGGGAGATATGAAAGATTTAGATATTCAAGATAGATTTTCTAAAATGTTAAATTTTTTAAAAAATTCTTATGAGCTTGAATTTGATCAAGTTTTATGCGATAAGCATCCACATTTTTCATATATAAAAGATTTTAAAAATTATAAAAAATATTTTATACAACATCATTATGCACATTTATGTGCGTGTTTATTTGAACATAAAATTTATGATGAAGATGTTATAGCTTTTATTTTTGATGGGACAGGATATGGAGATGATGGCAATATTTGGGGTGGAGAAATTTTTAAAGCAAATTTAAAATCTTATGAAAGATTAATTCACTTTAAAACTTTTAAACTTATAAATAGCGATATTAAAAATATATTAAATTTAGCTTTAGCTTTAATTTTTAATTTCAAATTAGAAAAAGAAGCAAAAAAAATTTTATCTAAATTAGATACTATAAAATTAGAAAATTTACATAAAATTTATGATCAAAGCACTTTATACACCAGCTCACTTGGTAGAATTATCGACGCTTTTGGAGTTATTGCTTTTGATATAAAAAAGCTTGATTATGAAGCACAAGTTGGATTATTGTTTGAAAAATATTACAATCAAGACCTTGATTATAGTTATAAATTTGATATAAAAGAAAATGAAATTTGTATTAAAAATGCTTTTTTGCAGGCACTAAAAGATGATGATAAAAGTAAAATTAGTACAGGATTGCTAAATGGCATAGCTAATTTAATTATTGAAATTTCAAATTCTTATACACAAAAAATTATTTTAAGTGGTGGTGTGTTTCAAAATAAAACCTTGCTTACTATTTTAAATAAAAAACAATTTTCTTATAAAACTTCTTTAAGATTTCCTTGTAATGATAGTTCTATAGCCTTAGGACAACTTGTGCATTATTTATCATTAAAAACTTGATAAAACTCATAAATTTTTAATACTTTTAAAGATAAAATAAAACAAAAAAAGGATTAATATGTGTAAAGATTGTGGTTGCTCTATAAGCGAACATAAACATCATAATGAAAACCTTGCCTTAAAAGATGAAAAAACTATTAGTGTTATTAGTAAAATTTTGTCAAAAAATGACCATCAAGCTACTCATAATAGAGAACATTTTAATAAGCATAAGAATTTATGTATTAATCTAATGAGCTCTCCTGGAAGTGGAAAAACTACACTTTTAGAAGAAACTATAAAAACTTTAAATGATGAATTAAAAATCGCCGTCATTGAAGGGGATTTAGAGACAAATAATGACGCAAATCGTATCAAAAATGCAGGTGCTTTAGCCCATCAAATCACCACAGGTCAAACCTGTCATTTAGACGCTTTTATGATACACGAAGCTTTGCATAATTTTAAACTAGATGAACTTGATATTGTGTTTATAGAAAATGTGGGAAATTTAGTTTGCCCTGCAAGCTATGATTTAGGCGAGCATTTGAATGTCGTTTTACTTTCAGTAACAGAAGGCCATGATAAAGTTGAAAAATATCCTGTAATGTTTAGAAAAGCTGATTTGCTTATTGTTACTAAAGCTGACTTAGCTCAATATTTTGACTTTGATTTTGAGCAAGTTTCACTAGCAGCTAAGAGATTAAATCCTAAAATAGATATAATGATTTTAGATAGCAAAACAAGAACAGGTTTTAATCTATGGATTGATTATTTAAAAATAAAAAAGGAATTAAATTAATGTGTCTTTCAATACCTTCTAAAATTTTAGAAATTGATGAATTAAATTCGGCTGTAGTGGAAACTTTAGGTGTAAAAAGGCGAGTAAGTTTAGATTTGATAAGTGAGCCTTTAGAAATTGGCGATTATGTTTTAATCCACGTTGGTTTTGCGATGGAAAAAATAGATATCCAAGCTGCCCAAGAAAGTTTAAAGATTTATGCAGATATTGCACATAAAATGGATAATGGCAAAATTAATGACTATGAAGGAGATATGGGTTTAAAAGATGGATTTAATTAATGATTTTAGAGACAAAGAAAGAATTTTAACTTTAAAAGAACTGATTGCTTCTAAAGCTACTAAGCCTATTAATATAATGGAAATTTGTGGCGGTCATACTCATAGTATTATGAAATTTGCCTTACCAAGTTTGCTTCCAAAAAGTATTAATTTTATACATGGACCAGGGTGTCCTGTGTGTGTGATGCCAAGAAAACGTATTGATATAGCTTTAAAGCTTGCTAGTATGCCAAATACAATTTTTTGTGTTTTAGGAGATATGTTAAAAATTCCAGGAAGCTACGAAAGTTTAATCGATCTTAGAGCAAAAGGTGCTGATATTAAAGCGCTTTATACTCCTTTAGAAGTTATTGATATTGCTTTAAAAAATCAAGATAAAAATATTATTTTTTTCGCCATAGGCTTTGAAACGACAACTCCTATGAGTGCTTTAATCATTCAAAAAAGTATAAAATTAAAATTAAAAAATTTATTTTTTCATATTAATCATGTGTTAGTACCACCTGCGATAGAAGCTATTATGCAAGATAAAAAAGTTAAAATAGATGCTTTTTTAGGTCCTTCGCATGTTAGCGTAATAACTGGTTTAAATATTTACAAGCCAATAGCTCATAAATACAAAACTCCTATAGCAGTAAGTGGCTTTGAACCTGTAGATATTATGCTTGGCATATTAAATATAATAGAACAAATTAATGCTAATACTTATGAGGTGTATAATGAATATCATAGGGTTGTTAGCGAAGAAGGAAATAAAAAAGCTCAAGAGCTTATAAAAAATTTTTTCAATCCCTGTGATTTTGAATTTAGAGGACTTGGGATTGTCAAAAATGGTGGGCTTTGTCTTAAAGATGAGTATAGTTTTTTAGACGCTAATAAAATGTTTGATTGCGAAGTAGAAAGTAAAGATGAAAGCAAAGCTTGTATATGTGGTCAAATTTTAAGAGGACTAGCAAAACCTTATGATTGTAAAGTTTTTGCTAAAGTATGCACTCCTAAAAACCCAATAGGAAGCTGTATGGTATCTAGCGAAGGAGCTTGTGCAGCTTATTATAAGTATTATCAAAACTAAGGATTTAAATGGATAAAATTACTTTAGCTCATGGTGGTGGTGGCGATGAAATGAATGCTTTAATTAGTGAAATTTTTTCTATTTTTGATAATGATATATTAAGAGAATCAAACGATGCAGCAATATTAAACGACATAGCTTTTAGCACGGATTCTTTTGTATTAAATCCTATTTTCTTAAAAGATATTGATATAGGAAAATTATCTGTTTGTGGAAGTGCAAATGATGTTTTGATGGTGGGAGCAAAACCACTTTATTTGTCTTTAGCTTTAATTTTAGAGGAAGGATTTGAGTTTGATAGTTTAAAAACTATCTTAAATTCTATTAAAAAAGAATGCTTAAAATCAGATATAAAATTAGTTTGTGGAGATACTAAAGTTGTCCCTAAAAATAAAGGCGATAAAATTTATATTAATACTTCTTGTGTAGGTAAAATTATTAAAAAAATATCCACAAAAGATATACAAAGCAACTTAAGTATAATAGTTTCAAGAGATATTGGAACCCACGGATGTGCTGTTTTAGTTGAAAGAAATAATTTACAAGCTAATATAAAAAGTGATTGTAAGAATTTAAAAGCTGAAGTAGAAGCTCTTTTAAAAGCAAATATCAAAGTAAAAGCTATGCGTGATGCTACACGCGGAGGGCTTAGTGCGGTGTTAAATGAATGGAGTTTATTAAGTGGTTTTGAACTTTTAGTGTATGAAGAAAAAATTCCAGTTTGTGATGAAGTTTTAGGAGTGTGTGAGCTTTTTGGATATGAGCCTTATGAACTTGCAAATGAAGGAACTTTTGTTTTATGTGTGGAAAAAGAAGATGAGTATCGTGCTTTAGAAATCTTAAAAAAATTTAATCATAATGCAAGTATTATAGGTGAAGTTACTACTATAAAAAAATCAAGAGTAATTTTAGAAAATAGCTATGGGGCAAGACGTATTTTAGAAGCTCCTAAGGGTGAACTCTTACCGAGAATTTGTTAATGCACGAATTAAGTATCACAGAATCCTTGCTTGAGCTTTGTGAAGAATATGCTCAAGGTAAAATTATAGAAGAAATTCATATAAAAATAGGGCGTTTAAGCGGTGTAGAAACATCACTTTTAAAAAGAAGTTTTGAAACATTTAAAGAAAATAGTTTAGTATGCAAGGACGCTAAAATAATACTACACTTACAAGAAATACTCATAGAGTGTCAAAAATGCCATTTTAATGGAATTTTAGAAAATAATATTTTCTGGTGCCCAAAATGTGGAGATAAAAATTTGAAAATTATTGATGGAGAAGAGCTTTATTTAATGCGACTTGTTTTAAAAGAAAATTGATATTTTTAGGAGCAATTTAAAAATGTGTTTTGTTTTATCTAAAGAAATTATCTTAGGTGGTGGTTGTTTTTGGTGTGTTGAAGCTGTTTTTGATGGAATTAATGGAATTTTAGCTAGTGAAGTTGGCTATAGCGGTGGAAGAGATAATCCAACCTATAAAAGTGTTACAAATGGTGATGGAAATATAGAAGTTGCAAAACTTACTTATAATCCAAGTCAAATTTCATTAAAAGAAATTTTAACTATATTTTTTAAAATACACGATCCAACAAGTAAAGATAAACAAGGAGCTGATGAAGGGATACAATATAGATCAATTATCTTTTATAAAGATGATGAAGATTTAAATATCATTAATAATTTTATCCAAAATGCTCAAAAAAAATATTCAAAAACTATAGTTACTAAAGTTATTAAGTTGCAAAAATACTACAAAGCTGAAGAATATCATCAAAAATATTTTAAGAAAAATCCAAATCAAACTTATTGTCAATTTGTGATAGCTCCAAAGCTTGAAAAAATTAATATTTATCGCTAAGTTTTTTAAATTTAATAAAACACACCCATAATAACTTACTTTGCTATGAGATTTATTATTAATCTTAAAAATTTATAGTAAAAACTAAGCGATAATAATATTTTGTAGAAAAATTAAACAATCTCAAAATTAGCAACAGGAACAACCATTACAATTTTGACTAAAAAAATTCTCTAAAGCTTGCATATTTGGAAGTTCAGTTACTTCTTTTACTAATTCTTTATAAGCGATTATGCCATCTTTTATGACAAATACAGCTCTTGCTAAAATTCCCTCTAGCGGACCATCTATCATTAAAACACCATATTTTTTACCAAATTCTTTTGAAGCAAAATCACTTGCGACTACTAAATTGTCTATTTCTTCAGTTGAACAAAAACGACCCATTGCAAATGGCAAATCCATACTTACTACAATCACTTCAGCATTAATGCTAGCTGCTCTTTTATTAAATTCTCTTGCTTCTGCTGCACATACTGGAGTATCTAAACTTGGAACACTAATAATAATTTGAGTTTTGCCTTTTGGAGCTATTTCAATGTCAAAAAGATCTTTTGCTTTTAAGATTATATTTGGAGCCACATCACCAACTTCAAGGCTATTTCCTTGTAGTTTGACTTTATTTCCTTTAAATAACACCTCACTCATTTTTATATCCTTTTAAGATTTTCTTAAATCATAATATAAAAAAATTAATACAATCTTATTCTTTACACATACCTGCTTCTATCAAAAAACAAGAAGGTTGATAATTGTTTTTTTTGATTTTATCATACTTGGCATAGCTTAAGTATAAAGTATCTTTAGCCCTAGTTACTGCTACATAAAATAATCTTCTTTCTTCTTCTAAACTACCACCCATTTTCATAAGTTTTTGATTTGGAAATCGTCCTTGAGCAAGATCTATTACAAATACAAGTTCAAATTCAAGTCCTTTGCTAGCATGGATACTTAGTAAATTAACACCATTGCCACTACTCATTTCATTTGCCCCTAAAGTCAAAAAATTGTAATACTTATAACTATCACTATAATTTTTTGCAAGTTCTTTTAAAACCATCATTTTTGCATTAATTTTTTCTAAAATTTCATTTTTTTTATTTAAATCTACATTAGAATTTTTATTTGTAGCTCTTTTTGTAGCTAAAATATTACAAATTTCTTGAAAATATTCATTTTCTAAAATTAAATTTATAAGTTGTGTTGAAATTTTACATTCATTTGCTTTCTTAACAAAAAGATATAATTTTTCTAAATTTTTCGCACAATGTTCATTGATTTTAGAAATACTCAATACAGGATGAGTATTAAATTCGCTTTTTAATTGAAATCTAGCTGGATATGCTAATTCTTCTAAATCATCAAAAAGTCCTAATTGGTAACTTTGTTTTTTATGTTTTTTTAAACTAATGCTTGTATCAGGAGCTAAAAAACCTTTTACTAAATTAGAATGTCCAAGTTTTAAAAACGCATCAAATATATCTTTTGCTAAAACTCCCCCGACACCTTTGGTGTATTCAAGTAAATGTATAAAAGCCATAATATCTTTTGGATTTAATATTATTGCTAGCATAGAACAAAAAGCTTTCACTTCTAAGCTTTCAAAAAAACTTCTGCTACCCTTTCTTTTGCTAGATATCCCAACCTCTCTTAAAGCTACTTCAATACCATCTGCGCTAGAATTGTTTCTAAAAATTACAGCAATTTCATTTAAATCAACTCCACTTTGTAAAATAACTTTTGCTATAGTTGAATATTGATCAAAAAGTTCATTAAAAGTTAGTAGGCTTGGTGTTTTAAAATTTCCTTCCCTTGTAACAATCAATTCTTTTGGATACAACCTTTCATTATTTAAAATAACTTTATTTGCTAAAGCTAAAATATTTTTACTTGAGCGATAATTTTTATTTAAAGTAAAAATTTTAGCATCTAAAAATCTATCTTTAAAACTTCCTATGATGGAAATATCAGCACCATTAAACGCATAAATACTCTGATCATAATCTCCAACACAAAATAAACTTTTACTATTAAAAGCATCAATTAAAGAACCTTGTAATGCGTTAGTATCTTGATATTCATCAACTAAAATTTCATCAAAATCAAAATTATGAGATCTTAAATTTTGTTTTAGCTTAATTAATAAATCATTAAAATCTACATAATTAAATCTTTCTTTTTCTTCTTCATACTCTTTTAAAATATCTTCATAAATTTCAGCATAAACAGCTTGTTCATTATAATTTTGGCAAAACCACTCATAAAAACTATCTAAATTTGTATTGGTATTTTGAAACAAAGAATATATATCATATAAATAATTAGACATATAAGGCTTAATATCGCTTAAATGATGAAAAGTTCTTTTTTCAAAAATAGATCTTAAAAGAATTCTTAGCTCACTTGCTTGTTTTAAAATAATATTATGATTTAATTCTTTCAAAAGAGTATATGCAGTGCTATGAAAAGTGCCTGCTGTGATTTTAGAAGTGATACTTTTATCAAAATATTTTCCAAGCCTTCCTATCATTTCCTTGCTTGCTTTATTAGTGAAAGTAAGAAGCATAATTTTTTCTGGCTTTATATTGTTTTGTAAAAGATAAGCTATCCTTGCGACTATAGTTGATGTTTTGCCCGTGCCAGCACTTGCTATAACAAGATTATGTCCAAATGATGCACAGGCTGCTTTATATTGCTCTTCATTTAAACGAGATAAGGGCATAATTTTCCTAATTTTGAATAATATTTTCTAAATTTTTAAAATAAAAATAATTACAACCATTACTATACTCATAAAAAAGTGTTAATTTATGAGAGTCTAGTATGGTTTTTACTACATAAAGACCAAGTCCAAAGCTATCTTTATTTTTTTTTCCTTGAGTAAAAGCTTGAGTATAGTGCCTTAAATCTTGATCTAAAGCCTTGCCTATATTTTTAAAACAAAGATATTCTCTTGTAATTTCTATAGTTACTTTATTTTCATCAGAATATTTTATACCATTATCTATCATATTTTTCATAGCTGTGGTAAAAAGTTTAAAATCAACATTTATGCTAAAACTCTCTTTTATACTAATTTTTATTTTATTATCATCATTCATTGCTATATCTTTAGCTTCATCTAGTAAATCTAAGATATTATATTTTTTTAAATTTATTAATTGAGTTCCTGAAGTAATTTGCTCAATCGCAGCAAATTCATTTATAAGGATCTCAAGACGATTAAAAGCTGCCATTAATCTTTCTTTATATTTGCTATTTTCAAGCATTTCTAAAGTGATTAATCCCTTAGTAATTGGAGTTTTTAATTCGTGCATAATATTTCTTAAAAAAAATTGTCTTGAAGAATTAAGCTTTTGAATTCTCAAAATAGATTCATAAAATGCTGTTGCAACTTGTGAAATCTCATCATTTCCTCTGCTAACATTTTGTATTTCATCTAATTTATTTTCTCCAAATTTATCAATTTGTCTTTTTAAAGCTCTTAAAGGCTTTAATTTTCTTATGATAAAAAGATACAAAATCACTAAAACCATTACTACAATTACAGCTATAAATTTTATTACAAAATATCTATAACCTTGATATTCTAGGTCTTTATATAAAAAAAGCTTACCATTGTAAATAATTTTCAAATACACATTATCTTGTAAAGTAATAATTTCTACAATAGCTGTGCTAGTTTGAGCACGAGCAATTGTTTCGGCCTTATAAATGACATTTTTAATAGAATTGGGATTTATAAGTTCTACCATTTTATAATTTTTAGTTTGTTCTTGGAATTCTTTTTCTCCAATTACATTATTAAGATATAGCAATCTTGAATTTGCTATAAAAGAATACTTAGCATTAAGTTCATTTGTGTAATTTTGTTGATCATATTTAATAAGCCATAAAAATGCTAATATCACACTAATAATGGCTAGTAAAAATACAAAAGTAATAGTATAAAAAATTGATGACTTATTCATTGAGTTAATTTATATCCTATTCCCCTAATAGAATGAATATATTTTGGAATTTTAGGATCGTCTCCAATTTTTTGCCTAATACGGCTAATAATCACATCTATGCTTTTATTACTAGAGTCTTCGCTAATAGAGCTACAATTATACACAAGCTCCTCACGGCTTACTACTCCACCTTCTTTTTTAATCAAATAACTTAAAATATCAAACTCTGCATTAGTAAAATTTATCTCTTGATCTTTCATTGTTATAGTATGTTTAAATTTATCATATACTAAATCTTTTTTTACTTGTGCTTGAGTAGTTTTTGTATTTGAAATTCTTCTTAAATGACTTTTGATTCTTGCTTGAAGTTCTTGAGGATTATAAGGTTTTGGTAAATAATCATCAGCACCTAAATTAAGTGCTGTAACTTTATCGCTAATATCGTGTCTAGCGCTTGAAATAATAATAGGTGTATCATATTTTTTACGAATTTCTTCACATACTTCAAGACCATCAAGTCCTGGCAAACTTAAATCCAAAATAATCAAATCATAAGGATTTAAAGCAAGTCTAGAAAGTCCTATATAAGGCTCATGAGCAATATCTACTTTCATATCAAATTGTTCTAAATATTCTGCAATAATTTCAGCTAGCTCTAAATCATCTTCTATCATTAAAATTTTAATCATTATTTATCCTTTTATGTAATTTAATAAAGCAAAACTCTAACAAATCCACCTCTATTAATCCAAATTTTAACATATTCTTTGCCTTTGTTTAAATTTAACGCCTTAGATAATTCTTTAAAATTTGAAATTTCATATTGATCAACACCGACAATAATATCTCCTGATTCAAAACCTGCTTGTTCTGCTTTTGATTTTGGAATAACTTCTGTAATTAAAATACCACTAATATTCTCAGGAATTTTATATTCTTGTCTATTTTTAGAATCAAGCTCTATAAGTTTTAAACCTTCTATATAGCCTTTTTCATACTTTGATGATTTTTCATCAGTTTTAAGCATAAATTTAATTGTTTTGACTTTATTATCTCTTTCATAGCTTAATTGAATTTCTTGTTTTGGATCAATACTTCCTATATAATTTTTTAAATCCATAGGGCTTTTTATGATAGTTTTATCAACTTTAACAATCAAATCTCCTCTTTTTAATCCAGCATTATAAGCTGCTGAATCTTTTTGCACATCAGTAACTAATGCACCATCTTTATTAGTGTAAGCTTTTTTTATATCCTGTGTTAAAGCCCCTATAGCAACGCCTAAGTATCCTCTTTCAATCTTACCATTTTCAATAAGTTTTTGTGCTATGGTTCTTACCATATTTGAAGGTATTGCAAAGCCTATGCCATTATTTCCACCACTTCTTGAAAGGATAGCTGAATTTATTCCTACTAAAGCGCCACGACTATCTACCAATGCACCACCTGAATTTCCAGGATTAATAGAAGCATCAGTTTGTATAAAATTCTCATATTGATTTAAACCTATATTATTTTTATTTAAAGCTGAAATAATTCCACTTGTAACACTGCTTCCAACTCCAAAAGGATTTCCTAAGGCAAATACAACGTCTCCTTCAAGTAATTGATCAGAATTTGCAAAAATAACAGCTGATAAATCTTTTGCTTCTATTTTAATGACAGCTAAATCTGTCTTAGGATCTGCACCAATTAATTTAGCTTTATATTCCACACTAGAATCTGGTAAATTAACTGTAATTTTTTCAGCTCCTTCTATTACGTGATTATTTGTAATAATATAACCATCACTAGAAATAATCACTCCAGAACCAAGCGAATTTACCATTTCTTTATTTTTTTTGTTTTTAGGCATTTTTGGCAAATCAAAACCAAAAAATTGCTTAAAATATGGATCATTAAAAAAATCATCTATACCAAAAGAGTTATTTTGTATCGTTTGACTTGTAGATATATTTACAACCGAATTTTTAACCTTTTGAATAGAATCATAATAAGAAAGTATAGTATTTGTATTATTTATAGGCGAAGTTCTTTGTAAATTTTCTTCTGCTTGTTTAAAATTAATACTCGCACTTAATAAACTAGTTGAAGCTATTAAAGAGAGAATAATGGTTTTTTTCATATTTTTTCCTTTTCAAATCATTTTTTTTGGGTAAGTATAAAATTTTATTTTTACATAATTGTAAATGAAACCTTTAGTTTTATAACTTATAAAAGTTGATTGACTTAGACTAAAGTTTTTGATATAATTTTATCGTTTAAGTAAATTAAGTTAAGGAATATAAAATGAGTAATAGTTTATATGATACCTTAGGTGTTTCTAAAAATGCAAGTGCTGATGATATTAAAAAAGCATATAGACGCCTAGCAAGACAATATCATCCAGATATCAATAAAGAAGCTGGAGCAGAAGATAAATTTAAAGAAATTAATGCTGCTTATGAAATACTAAGTGATGAGCAAAAAAGAAATCAATACGATCGATATGGTGATTCTATGTTTGGAGGGCAAAGTTTTCAAGATTTTTCAAGAAGTGCAGGCGGAGCTGATATTAATGATATATTAAAAAATATTTTTGGTGGAGGTTTTGGCGGTTTTAATTCTAGCAATAATTTTCGAGGTGGTTTTAATGGCTTTGGAGAAGATTTAGATTTGCAAGCTAGTATAAAAATTCCATTTGAAAAAGGAATTTTAGGCGGAGAACATTCTATAATGATACAAGGTGAGCAAATAAAAATAAAAATTCCTCATGGTATTAAAAATGGTGAAAAACTTCGCGTAAGAAATAAGGGTAAAAATTTAAATGGTCAAAGAGGGGATTTAATTTTAAAAATTGAACTTGAAAAAAGTAAAGAATACACTAGAGAAGATGATGATTTATACAAAAATGTAGAAATTAGTTTAAAAACTGCTTTTTTTGGGGATAAAATTAGTATTAACACTCCAAGAAAAGAGGTAAAAATTACCATACCACCAAATTCTAAAAATAATCAAAAAATTAGACTTAAAGGCTATGGAGTGCAAAATAGAAAAACAGATATTTATGGGGATATGTATTTAATTTTAAATGTTAAATTACCAGATACAAATACCTTAGATCCTGAATTTTTAAAAATTTTAGAAGAAAAGTTACCATAAGGAGTAAATATGCAACATAGTTATGATGAACCTGTTTATTTAATTAGCGTTGTAGCTAAAGTTTTAAGTATCCATCCTCAAACTCTAAGGCAATACGAAAAAGAAGGTTTAGTAGAGCCAAGTCGAACAGATGGAAAGATGAGACTTTATTCTCAAAAGGATATAGATAGAATTAAAATGATTTTACGTCTTACAAGAGATCTTGGCGTAAATTTAGCCGGTGTAGATGTGATATTAAAATTAAAAACAAAAATAGATGAATTTGAAACCACCATAGAAGAATTAAGATTAGAACTTAATAAAAAAGATGATCCTTCAAAGTCAAGAGCAGTGGTAAAACATAGAAGTAATTTTGATTTATTTTTTTTAGAAAAAATAAAATAATGCAATTAAAAAAAGGCAATAAGTGGAAGAATTTTTAACCTTATTTTTAGTTGCAGTTGCAGTTGCAGTTATATTAAATGTCATACTTAAAAAATTTGGTGTCCCTACTATCATAGGATACATAGCCACTGGTTTGTTTGTGCGTGAATTTTATGGCTTTAGCACTAATGAAATCATCGTCCATGTAGCTGAATTTGGCATAGTATTTTTAATGTTTACTATAGGGTTGGAATTTTCATTTAAACATCTTTTAGCTATGAAAAAAGAAGTATTTTTAAATGGAAGTTTGCAAATGCTAACTTGTGGTTTAGTTTGCACTTTATTAGTTACTTATATTTTAGGAGTAACTAGTCATATTGCTATGATAGCAGGATTTGCACTAGCTTTATCTTCTACTGCTATTGTATTAAAAATATTAAATGACAATGGCGATATTAATCAAGAATACGGAAGAAAGGCTTTAGGCATACTTCTTTTTCAAGATATAGCAGTTATCCCTTTGCTTATAATGATAGATATTTTTAGTTCTGAAAATACTGATATTTATAAATTATTATTTACTACTTTAATTAGTGCAATTATATTGCTTGTGCTATTGTATTTTATAGGAAAATATCTTTTTTCATACATTTTGAAATTTATCATCAAAACTAACGCTAATGAAATTTTTATTGCGGCTATACTTTTTACCGTTATAGGTGCTAGTTTTTTAGCACATTTTTTTGGTTTTTCTTACTCACTTGGAGCCTTTGTAGCAGGGGCACTCATAGCAGAAACTCAATATAAACATAAAATAGAAGCTGATTTAATTCCTTTTAGGGATTTGCTTTTAGGATTTTTCTTTGTAAGTGTTGGATTGCAAATTGATTTTCATATAGTTTTTGAAAACTGGTTTTTGATATGTTCTTTTGTAAGTTTAGTGTTATTTGTTAAATTTGTAGTTATTTATGGACTTTTAAAACTTTATACTAGAAAAAGAGTGGCTTTAAAAACTGCTCTAAGTGTTTCTCAAATAGGCGAATTTGCACTAGCTGTATTTTCACTAATGCAAGTTAATGCTTTAATTGATGAAAAAACTGCACAAATTTTTATCATAGTTTCCATTATTACTATGATAGCAACTCCTTTTATTTTAAATAATATTAGAAAAATAGCAGATGTTGCTCAAGGCGAAGAAGGAGATATGGCTAAATTTTATTTATGTGATCAAAAAATTAAAGATCATTTTATCATTTTTGGCTATGCAAGATTAGGTCAAGAAGTTGTTCAAAAGGTTAAAAAAACTGGTATTCCATATGTTGTTTTAGAAAGTGATTTAAATTTAGTTGAACTTGGACGCAGTAGAAATGAAAATGTTTATTTTGCGAATGTAGCACAAATTCAAACTTTAAAAATAGCAAATATAGAGGAATGCTCTGTTGCAATTATCACTATCAATAATGAAGCAAAACTCGAAATGCTTTATCAAATTCTTTCTAATCTCAAAAAACCAATTCAAACTGTATTAAAAACAAGTGGTAGTGGTGCTAAGATTATTTTTCCACATACTGATAAAAATTTGCATATTGTAAATCAAGAGGTTTCTATAGCTAGAAATTTAGTCCAAGAAGCTTTACAATGTAGGATTAACACGAGTGTAACAGAATGAAAAATGAAGAAAAAATCTTAAGAGTAAAATACATAAGGGCTTTAGAAAAATTTTCTAATTCAGCCACAAGTGCTTTAAAAAGAGATAATTTTAACTTAATTCTTTTTCAAGAGAGGATGAAAAAAAATGCTCAAATTTTTAAAAAAATTCAAGTAGTTTTTTTAGATTCAACTTACACTAAAGCTTTAGAAAATTTTGTTAATGATTGCTTAGATGATACTTTAGATAGAAAAAGATTGTTAAACAAAATCAATACTTTGCATAAATTAAAAAAACAACAAAGCTATAAAAAAGAAAAATATAAAAATAATTTTAAGGATGAATTTTGATAAATGTAATTTTTGATATGGATGGGACTTTAATTGATAGTGCTAATGCTATTGTTTGTGCGGTTAATGATATTAGATCAGATTTAAATTTAGCTCCTTTAGATAGAGACTTTATACTTCAAACTATAAATACTCCTAATCAAGATTATGCAAAAATTTTATATGAAATTGTGCAGTATTCTCATACAAGTTTTAAAAAAGGATATGAAAAATATTTTTTAAAACATTACGATCAAAGCGTGGTTCTTTTTGATGGAGTTATTGAAGTGCTTAATTTTTGTAAAGAAAATAATTGTTATTTAGCTATTGCTACAAATGCACCACAAGAAAGCTTGGTTTCGATTTTAAAAAAACATAAAATATTATCTTATTTTGATAAAATTTTAGGAGTTAGTTATGGCATAAGATCAAAACCAGATCCTATGATGCTAAAATTAATTATCGATGAGGCAAAATATCAAAAAAGTATTTTTATAGGCGATAGTCTAAAAGATAAACTTTGTGCTGAAAATGCAAAAATCGACTATATAAACATATTATGGCAGCAAAATATAAAAGAAGAATATGAAGCTAATGATAAAGATAGTCTTATTATGAAAATTAAAAATTTTATAGGAAAATAAAAAATGGATATTTTTGATGAAATGCTTTCTAAAACTCCCAAAGAAAAATTTATAGAAACTATCAAATATGCAAATTCAGGTGCCTTAGAAAAAGTTATGGAGCAATTATTAGCCGATCATATTGCTATGTTAGAACTTTTAGAAAAGCATAATTTAAATGAAAATGATATAGCAAATTTTCAAATGGAAAATTCTTTATTTATAGATGAAAGAAAAAATGATTTTTACATAGGAATTAGTGCTCAAATTTTAGGACACGAAGGATAAATTTGCGAATTTTTATTGTTTTATTTTTATCTTTTTGTTTTTTAAAAGCTGAAGTTTTTTTTGATTATACTCATAAATTTATCTTAAAAAAAGATGAGAAAGCTAGAGTGCAAATTAAAGAGCTTCAATACCCTGATGAAACATATTTTTTTGATTTTTCATGGACTCTTTTTGATCAAACTAATATCATAGTTCATTCAAAATATAAAAAATATCCAAGACAATTTGTTATGTCTTTACGAAGAAATTTAAATTGGGTGGTTCAAACCTTAGTTCCTGATTATACCAATCCACACATTGATAGAGCAAGATTGATTTTAGAATTTACAAATTACAGCAAAGGTGAGGCTACTTTTAGTGTATATATAGAGGATAAAGATAAGAGACTTGAAGTTAAATTTTTAGATCCTAGAAAACTTCCTCTTAACTAAAAATAAAGCAAAATTTAATAAAATACTGCAAATAAATTAAGGAAAGCATAGTGCAAGAAATCGATTTTTATATGCACAAATTTTTATCTGAATTATCTTATGAGCCTATTATAACAATGTCTCAAGAGTTAAAAAGTGGTAAAAAACTTCGTTCTAAATTACTTTTAAAAATAGCTGGAAAAAGTCAAATAAGTTACAAACTTTGTGCAATTATTGAATTAATTCATAGTGCTAGTTTATTACACGATGATGTAATTGATGAATCTAATCTAAGAAGAGGCGTAAAGTCTGTTAATGCTCGTTTTGGAGCAAAAAATGCCATTATGCTAGGAGATATTTTATATTCTAAAGCTTTTTATGAACTTTCCTTGCTTGATACTCAATTAGCAAAAATAATATCAGATGCTGTTGTTAAGCTTTCTATTGGCGAATTAATGGATGTAAATTTATCTGAAAATTTTAATACTGATAAAACTAAATATCTACAAATGATTTATAATAAAACAGCGATTTTAATCGAAGCAAGTGCAAGATGTGGAGCTATTTTAGCAAATTTAAATGAAAACGATTTTGCACAATATGGAAAAAATTTGGGTTTAGCTTTTCAAATAGTTGATGATATGCTTGATATACAAGGTGATGAAAAAGTGTTGGGAAAACCTGCTATGAGTGATTTTAAAGAAGGTAAAACTACGCTTGCTTATATATATCTTTATGAAAAACTTGATCAAAATGAGAAAGATATTTTGCAATCTTTCTTTAAAAGAAATTTAAATCAAAATGAAATTTTATGGATAAAAGATAAAATGCAAGAATATGCTATTTTAGATCTAATCAATTTAAAATTAAAAAAATATGCTAATAATGCCTTAAAATCTATAGAAAAATATAAAATTAAAGATTTAGAAGAAATTATCAATAATATGATCAAAAGGGATTTTTAATGCATTATTATTGCATAAGTTTTACACATAAAAATACTGATATTGCAACTAGAGAAAAACTTTCTTTTGCAAATGATGATAAAAAAAGAGAATTTTTGCGATTAATACATTCAAACAATAAAATTTTAGAAAGTTTATTGCTTAGCACCTGTAATAGGGTAGAAATTTTTATTTTTTTAGCAGACAATGAAGGAATCCAAGAATTTATTTTAAACTCACTTTGTTTATTATGTGATGTAAATAAAGAAGAATTAAATTTAAAAGCTGATTTTTATGAAAATAGTGGAGCTATACACCATCTTTTTTCCGTAGCTAGCTCTTTAGATAGTTTAGTTGTAGGTGAAACTCAAATCGCAGGACAATTAAAAAATGCTTATAAATTTTCTTTACAAGAACAAAGAAGTGGTGTAAATATAACCAGAGCAATACATTATGCTTTTAAATGTGCAGCAAATGTAAGAAATCAAACAGAAATTTCTAAAAATCCTATTTCAGTTGCTTCTGTAGCAGTATCTAAAGCAAAAGAATTAATAAATTTAGAAAACAAAACTGCTGTTGTAATAGGTGCTGGAGAAATGAGTGAGCTAGCCTGTAAGCATTTATTAAACGCAAAGGCTAAAGTCTTAATTTTAAATAGAGATTTAGAAAAAGCTAAGAAATTATCAAAACAATTAGGTAACGATGTGAGTGTTGAAAGTATTGCAAATTTAAAAGAAGTTTTAAATACTTACGAAATATTTTTTTCAGCTACTAATGCTCCACACGCAGTAATTATTGATGAGTTATTAGAATTAAAAAATTATACAAGATATTTTTTTGATATAGCAGTTCCAAGAGATATTGATCTTAAAACAAATGATAAAATCATAGTTTATGCAGTAGATGATTTAGAAGAAGTAGTGCGAAAGAATTTAACACTTAGAGAACATCAAGCACAAATTGCTTATTCTATAGTTGGAAATATGACTAATGATTTTTTTAAATATTTAAACAAACTCGCAACTTTACCTTTAGTAAAACAACTACGTTTGCAAGCTAAAGAAATCGCAGACAAGGAATTGCAAAAAGCTATTAATAAGGGTTATTTAAAAAATTCAAATCACGAAGAAGCACAAAAACTAATCAATCAAACTTTAAATGCCTTTTTACATCATCCAAGTGTTAATTTAAAAAAATTAAGTGGAACTATGCAAAATGACGCAGTAATTAATGCTATGCGTTATGTATTTAATCTAAAAAATGAGAATTTAGAGGGTTTAAATCACTATAAATGCGAATTTAACTGGGAGAATCACGATGAAATTTAGTAAGTTTTACGCTATTAGCTCTAAAGAAAATCCAAAAGATGCAACCTTAGCTAGCCATATTTTCTTAGTAAGAGGGTCATTTATAGAACAAATTGGTAGCGGGCTTTATAATTTTTTACCTTTAGGAAAAAAAGTACTTGATAAAATCGAAAATATCATAAAAGAAGAAATGGATTATATAGGAGCTTTAGAAGTAAATTTAAGTTTTAATACCCCTGCTAATTTATGGAAAGAAAGCGGAAGATTTAATATCTTTGGCAATGAACTTTTAAAATTTAAAGATAGAAAGGATAATGATTTTATTTTAGCACCAACTCACGAAGAAGCTATGGTAGCTCTTATTAGAAATAAAATTACTTCTTATAAACAACTTCCTTTGCATTTATATCAAATTGGATTGAAATTTAGAGATGAAGCTAGACCTAGATTTGGACTTTTAAGATGTAGAGAATTTTTAATGAAAGATAGCTATAGCTTTCATACTAATGATGAAAATTTAGATCAAGAATTTAAGCTAATGTATAAAACTTATAGCAAAATTCTTACAAGATTAGGTCTTGATTTTAGAGTTGTTGAGGCTGATAGTGGCTCTATTGGTGGAAGTGGATCAAAAGAATTTATAGTGTTGGCTAAAAATGGCGAAGATGATATTTTATTGTGCGAGCATTGTGATTATGCTGCAAATATCGAAGCTGCTACTAGAACTAAAAAAGTATGCAAAGATGAAAGACCTCAAGCTAATTTTGCCACACAATTTCATACCCCAAATGTAAAAACAATAAAAGAACTAGCTGATTTTTTCAAAATAAATCCTTACTACACAATCAAAGCCGTGGTTAAAAAGGCTATTTATGAAAATGGAGAAAAAATTGTAGTATTTTTCATACGAGGTGATGATGAATTGCAAGAAATCAAGGCTTTAAATGCTACAAATGCGTTAGAATTAATAGATATCAACGAAGAAGAACTCATAAGTGCTAATTTAGTGCCTGGGTTTATTGGTTTTATAAATTTGCATGGAATTGATTTTTATCTTGACAAAGAATTAGAAAATGAAACAAATATGATTATTGGAGCTAATAAAAAAGATTATCATTTAATAGGCATTAATGTAGTAAATTTAAATAAAGAACGCTTTAAAGACTTAGTTGCCGTTCAAGAAAATGATTTGTGTCCAAGATGTCAGCATAAATTAAAACAAAGTAAAGGTATAGAAGTAGGGCATATATTTAAATTAGGTAAAAAATACTCTCAAGCAATGAATGCAAGCTTTTTAGATGAAAATGGAAAAGCACAATTTTTTACTATGGGTTGCTATGGAATGGGTGTTAGTCGTTTAGTTGCAGTGGCAATTGAAGCAAACCACGATGAAAAAGGTTGCATTTGGAATAAAACTTTAGCACCATTTTTACTTGATATTATAATTTCTAATATAAAAGACGAAAAAGCAAATCATTTTGCCAATCAAATTTATAATCATTTCAAAGATAAAGAAATTCTACTTGATGATAGAAATGAACGCTTTGGAGTAAAAATAAACGACTTTGAGCTTATGGGCTTTCCTTATGCCTTAGTAATTGGTAAAGGTTTAGAAAAAGACGAAGTAGAATTAATACATAGAGCAGATCTTACAAAAGAAGTCTTAAAAACTAATGAAGTAATTTCATATTTAGAGAAGATATTATGATGGCAAAAATAAATTTAAGTGCATTTTTAATCTTAGAAATAATTGCGAGTATTTTATTTATAATCTTTTTTGGATTTTTAAATTTTTTTATGATAGTTTTTGCAAGTATGTTTTTAGGAGCTATATTTTTAGCAAAAACATGGACTAATCTCATTACTATGCAAAATACAAATACAAATTTCTTCGGTATGATTAAACTTTTTTCTCTAACTATAGTTGGAATTTTATTATTAATTCCAGGAATTTTAAGCACTTTTTTAGGTATCTTGCTTTTATTTTTTATTTTAATAGTAAAATTTTTTTATAAGCAAAAAAAATACACTCAAAAAAACTCGTATGAAAGTGAAATTATCGACGTAGAAATCATTGGAGATGACAAAAAATGAAATTAATTATAGCTACTAGAAAAAGCCAACTTGCCTTATGGCAAAGTGAGCACATAAGAGAATGTTTATTAAAAACTCATCCGCATTTAGATATTACATTAGAAGGTTTTAAGACTAAAGGAGATGTTTTGCTTGATTCTCCTTTAGCTAAAATAGGAGGAAAAGGGCTTTTTACTAAGGAACTTGAAGAAAGTATGTTAAGAGCTCAAGCGCATTTAGCAGTACATAGCTTAAAAGATGTGCCTAGTTTTTTTCCAGAAGGTTTAACCTTGGCAGCTGTTTCTAAAAGAGAAGAAGTAAATGATGTATTTTTAAGTGAATATTATGAAGATTTAAAAGCACTACCATTGGGTGCTAAAGTTGGCACAACAAGTCTTAGAAGAAAAATGCAACTTTTAATACTAAGGCCTGATTTAAATATTATTTCTTTAAGAGGCAATATTAACTCTCGTCTTGAAAAGCTTAAGGCAAAAGAATTTGATGCAATCATCTTAGCTTTAGCAGGCATTAAACGTCTAGGTTTAGATAAGCAAATTAAATTCATAAAAGTCTTTGAGCTTGATGAAATGATACCAGCGGCATCTCAAGGTGCATTAGGTATTGAAAGTATAAATGATGAAAAAATTTTAAATTTATTACATTGTATTAATAACGAAGATGCTTTTATTGAGACATATATAGAAAGAGATTTTATTAAAACCTTAGAAGGTGGATGTCAAGTTCCAATAGGAATTAATGCAAAAATAATTAAAGAAAAGATAGAAATTCGAGCTATTGTGGGATTGCCAGATGCAAGTAAAATTTTAAAAGAAAAAATAATTATTTTAAAACAAGATTATAAAAACGCTGGAAAAATTTTAGCTAAAGAAATGATTAAAAATGGTGCTAAGGAAATTTTAAAAGAAGCAGAAAGTATGATATAAATGCAAAATTTTATAAAAATTTTGAAAGAAAATAATTTATTAAAAATCATTGATGAACCAGTAGATATAGAGCTTGAAATGGCTCATTTAGCTTATTTAGAAGTGAAAAAAGAAGATTCTAAAGCTTTACTTTTTACTAATGCTGTAAAAAATAATCAAAAATACAATTATCCCGTGCTTTTAAATACATTTTGCAATGAAAAAGCTTTAAATTTATCATTTGGTAGATCTTATAATGATATTTCTAAAGAAATTTCATCTTTGCTTAAAATGCATATACCACAAAATTTTAGTGCTAAAATTGATTTTTTTAAAACCTTACTTAGCCTAAAAAATATTCCACCTAAGAGGATTAAAAAAGATGGATTATTTACTCATCAAACTTTAAATTCTCTAAATGAACTTCCTATTTTAAAAACTTGGGAAAAAGATGTTGCACCTTTTATCACTATGGGACAAGTTTATACACAAAGTTTAGATGGCAAGCAAAATAATCTCGGTATGTATCGTTTGCAACTTGTAAATGAAAAAACTCTACTAATGCACTGGCAAATTCATAAAGATGCAAATCATTTTTTTAATGATTATAAACAAGCTAACAAAAAAATGCCAGTAAGCATTGCCATAGGCGGCGATCCTTTATATATATGGTGTGCTCAAGCACCTTTACCTAAAGGAATTTTTGAGCTTTTACTTTATGGTTTTATACGGAAAAAGCCTGCTATTTTGTCAAAATGCAAAAGCAATGATCTTTATGTCCCTTATGATAGTGATTTTGTAATAGAAGGTTTTGTAAATCCAAATGATTTTGCACCAGAAGGTCCTTTTGGAGATCATACAGGATTTTATACACCTGTTGAACTTTGTCCTGTTTTAAAAGTAGAAAAAATTTTTGCTAAAAAAAATGCTATATATCAAGCCACCGTTGTAGGAAAACCACCTTTAGAAGATAAATATATGGGTCTTGGAACTGAAAGAATCTTTTTACCACTTTTGCAAACTAATGCACCTGATTTGCTTGATTATAATATGCCAGAAAATGGTGTTTTTCATAATCTCATCTTAGCACAAATTAAAACAAGATATCCAGCACACGCCCAGCAAACAATGCATATTTTTTGGGGAATAGGGCAAATGAGTTTTGTAAAACACGCGATTTTTGTAGATGAAAATGCTCCTAATTTAAAAGATTATGACAAATTAATACCTCATATACTTAATCGTTTTGATGAATCAAAAATACTCATTAGCGAGGGAATTTGTGATCAATTAGATCATGCTTCTAATACCTACTGCTACGGAGGAAAAGCTGGACTTGATGCTTGCGGAGAGTTAAAAGAAACTCAACTTGATAAAATATCAGATGAGAATTTATTAAATATATTTCAAACTTTAAATCAAAATATCACAAATTTAAAACAATATTATTTAGATACCTATGCTCCAATTTGCATAATATCAATCGATAAAAAAGAAAAAATTTCTCAAATTTTTGAAAAATTACAAAATCACAAAAAGCATTTTAGGATTTTGATTTTTGTTGATAAAGATGTAAATTTAAATAATCCTTATATGTTAGTATGGCGTGTGGTAAATAATATTGATGCAAAAAGAGATATTTTTATAAAAAAAGATTGCGTTTGTATTGATGCTACTAGTAAAGGACCTTTAGAAGATTACTATAAAAAATGGCCTTTGATGACTAATTGCTCTAAAGATGTTATTGACAAGTTGATTTTTAAAAAACTTCTCGAAAAAGATGAATTTTTCTTTAAAAAATTTGAAATTTTTTAAATTTTTTATTTTGAGAACACTTTTTGCTTATAGTTTTATCGTAAATTTTTATATTAAATTATTAAGTTTTATTTGTTTTTTGTCGATAAAGAATCTAAGGTCTTTTTAAAAAGGAGTTTAAAATGAATGCCAATGTAAATACTAACGCTATTCAAAGAGATAACACTGCACATTATAGTGCAAAAAATATAGAAAAATCATCGACAAATGATGTTAAGACAACACAGCATCAGAATTTAAACAATCAAGATGAAAATTTAAATGAAAAATTAAAAGATGCTACAGATAAACTTAATAAACAAATGGAAACTTTAGAAACCAACGTGCGTTTTGCTTATAATGACAAAATTAATGAAATGTATGTCAATGTGATAGAAAAAGATACTGGTAAGCTAATACGCAAAATTCCAACAGACGAAGTAATGAAATTAATAGAGCATTTCAAAGGCGTTATAGGAACAATTTTCGACAAGGAGAGCTAAGATGGCAATTGGTAGCTTAGGAAGTTTAGGGATAGGATCAGGTGTATTAACAAGCGAAACGCTTAATAAGCTTAAAGAAGCGGAGCTAAATTCTCAATTAAAACATTATAATTCACAACTTGAAACAAATTCTTCAAGACAAAAAGATTTAGCAGAATTAGAAGCTAAACTTTTATCTTTTCAAACTGCTGTAAATAGTCTTGGAGATGCAAGTCAGTTTAATAAAAAGAAAGTTTCACCTAGTGTTAGTGGAGATAGTGCTGCTGCTGGATTAACAGCGGGCTCTTTGTCGGATTTAAAAAATATGACTGTGAAAGTAGATCAATTAGCTCAAAAAGATGTATATCAAAGTAATGGCTTTAAAGATAAAACTCAATCAGTCTTGTCAGCTTTAGGTCTAGGAGATCAAACTAAATCACTTACTATCACTCAAAATGGACAATCTTACAAAATAGACATAGATAAAGATACTACCTTAACTCAACTTGCAGAAAAAATAAATGCTGCTGGTGGCGGTAAGATAGAAGCTAAGGTAGTAAATACAGGAGATAAAAATGTTCCTTATCGTTTGGTAGTGCAAAGTAGCGAAACAGGTGTTCAAAATAATATATCATTTTCAGGAGATGAAACACTTTTAGATAAATTAGGCTGGAAAATTGATAAAAATAGCATTAGTGCTGGAGGTCTTTTTGGTTTTAGAGAACAAGGAAATAAAGATAAGCCTGGAGAAATTTCAGGAAATTTAAATAGCAGTGGCACTATCGACGAAAATAATAAACTTTTAGATGGAACTTCGACAACTCCAACCTCTCTAACTTTTGTGCTTAAAAATGGTAGTAGTTATGATAGATACACTATAGATATAGATGAAAAAACTACCTACAAAAGTTTAAAAGAAGAATTAGAAAATAAATCAGGCGGAAAAATTACCTTAGACTTATCAAATAACAAAGCTACTTTTAAAACTACTGGAGGAGAGTTAGGTATATTTGATGGAGGTTATGCAAAAGATTCTAGTGGCAACATTGATTATGATAATTATCAAAGAGATACTAACGCTACAAAATTACTTAAAGATAAATTTGGTATTGAATTAGATACTAGCACAACTCAAGGCTATAATGTAGAAGCAAGCAATACAAATCATATACAAAAAGGAGCAGATGCTATTTTTAGTGTCGATGGAGTGCAAATGTCAAGACCAACTAATACCATAAAAGATATAGGTCCTGACGTTACATTAGAATTAAAACAAAAAGGCGAGATAAGTTTTAATGTAACTCAAGATACAGAAGCCATTTCAGAATCATTGCAAAATTTAGCTAAAGCTTATAATGATTTAATGCTAAATATCACAGCAGCTACAAAATACGATCCTGATGCTGGAACTAAAGGGAATTTCGTAGGAGTAAATGAAATTTATAATATCAAATCTCAAGTTAATCAAATTTTACTTCAAACTATAACCGTAGATGGAACCATAACTATAGGAGATGGTGATAATTCTGAAGGCACAAAAGTATCTTCAAAAGTAAGTTTATCTTTAGCTGATTATGGTTTAACTTTAATAGATGGGGTTATGAGCTTTGATTCTTCTAAATTTAATTCTAAGGTTAATGAAGATCCAAAAATGGCAGAAAAATTTTTTGTAGGAAGTAGTGGATTTGAGGATCTTGATTTAGTCGGTGATAAAGTTGATTTAACTAAAGCCGGCACTAGCAGTAGTACCGGTGGCATTCATCAGATAGAATTTAAAGATAAAGATTTTAAAATAGTCTATAATGATGAAACTATAGATTTATCAAAGAGAAAAGATGGAAGTGATTTTGTATTACAAGGAAAAGATAATGCTGAAATGGCAAAAAATCTAGTAGATCATATTAATAGTTTTGGCTTAGAAGGCTTAGAAGCTAGTTATGAAATCATTAAAAATGGTGCAGATGAAAAAGTGCAATTTAAATTAAAAGGAACTTCAGGAAGTAATCTTGAAATTAAAGGGGATAAAAATTTTTTAAAAGAAATTGGCTTAAGCCCTAAAACTATATATTCAAAATATAAAAAAGAAACTGGAACTTTTGGGGTATTAAAAAATACTTTAAAAGAAATAGTAAGCTCTGATGGTGCATTTGGAGGCTATAAAGAATCTTTAACAAAAGAAGCTAAGAATCTTAGCAAGATTACAGAAGAAACTAAAGCTTCTATAGAAAATAGATACGATACAATGTGGGCAAGATGGGCTGCATATGATGGTATTATCGCAAAATTAAATAATCAAGCAAGCGTTATTGCCAATATGATTAATGCAGCAAATAATCAAAATTCTTAATATAAGAAAGGGTTTTTTATGGTTAATAATGCAGTTTATAGTGCATATTCACAAAATCAAATAGGAGTAGAGTCTCAAGAAAAGCTTATTGAGATGCTTTATGGCGGTATTTTACGTTTTGCTAGTAGAATTAAGCTTGCAATACAAAATGAAAACATAGAAGAAAGAGTTTATTATGTAAAAAGAACAAGTGCAATTTTTATAGAATTAATAAATTGCCTTGATTATAACAAAGGTGGAGAAGTTGCACACTATCTTAGTGGCTTATATACAAGACAACTACAACTTCTCTCTTTAGCAAATATAGAAAATAGCGAAATGAGAGTTGATGAAGTAATCAATGTAGCAAAAGGCTTACTTGAAGCTTGGAGAGAAGTGCATCAAAAATGAATAACTGGATAAATGATTTTAAATTAGCTGTTTATACTGAAGATATAGAAAAAATAGCTAAATTAATAGAAAAACCTGACTTTAGTAACTATTTAAATGAAGCATTAGCATTAACAAAAGAAGCTATTATTCTTATGAAAAAAAAGCAAGATGAGCTTGCATTAAATTTACAAAAACTTCAAAAAGCATCTGCATATATGAAATAAACATGGCTATAAGCCGAGTTCTGTCTTGAATGATCATTTATCTAGTTTTGTTTTTGCAAACAAAATCAAGCGAAGGGTTAAATTATAAGACTAAAACCACCCCTTCTTGCTGCAGATTGGGTTTACATAGCTAGCTTTGTTACCAAAGCTACTGGTGAGCTTTTACCTCGCCGTTTCACCTTTTCCATAAAATATCATTATGGTAGTTTTCTTTCTGTTGCACTTTCCCTTAGGTTGCCCTAGCCATCTGTTAGATGGAATCTTTGTCTTATTGCAGCTCGGACTTTCCTCTTCTAAGAAGCGATCATTTGCCATGTTCAAAGCAATTTTACCAAAAAAGTGCCATTTATGCTAGTGCAAAAATCAAGCTTAAAGAAATTTTTAATTCTTCTCCCTCTTTTTTGAGTTCTATATTTTGAATTCTAATATCTTCTCCAAGATTACTAATAAATTCCATTAAAGAATTAAAATCACTTAAAAATTCAAGTTTTATTTTATAAAAAGTAAAAAATTCATCTTTTTGATGAAAAGTGCTAAATTTAACTTTTTTTGCTTTCATTTTATTAAGATTTTTCTCTATATGTTGTATTTTGCTTTGATAATCCTGCTTAAACATATCGATTTTTTCTTTTAATGATAAATCATATTTAATATCATCAATATTTTGCAAAAATTGATTGTTATCATAATACATTGTTTTCATATGTTCTAAATTTTGCGTTAAATTTTGATGAGTATCTTGAAGTTTCTCAAAAAAGCTTGCATAAATGATAAAAAATCCAAAAATGAAACTTGCAACTAATAATAAAATAAATTCTCTATTAGAT
>NZ_JAHHTD010000013.1 GCF_020024835.1 Campylobacter sp.
TGATTTTCAAAATATCAAGACTTTCTTTTAATTTCTTTTGAATATTTACTTCAAAAACATTTTCAAAAATCATAAAATACAAGATAAATTCATTAAAATTTTTATTGATTTTATGTAAATATTTACTTTTTGGATCATATAAAAATAGATCTTTTTGAAGCTGAAATTTTTGATATAACCTAAAAAGCAAAATTCTTAAAATATCAAAACTTCGCATATGTGATGAAATCGATAATTTTATTTTTGGAGTTAAAGCTATCGTGTTTATACAATCATTATAAGTAAGAAATCGTAAAGTTTTTTTATCAAATATGAAATTCTCAAGATTACCAATAACTTTTTTCATGTATTTAAACCGATTTCAATACAAGAAAAATTAAAGATATTATATATCTTTGATTATTTATTTTTGCAAAATTTACAACCATTTATATATGCAAATACACCAAGATAATCAATAATATTTCCAATCTTTTTTTCAAGATTTTCTTGATATGTTTGAAGTCCGCTTTCTACATAACATATATCTTCTATATGATTACACTTACTACACACGACGTGAATATGAGGATACTCATAAATATCATAACAAGTTTTTTGATTTGGTGTGTTAATTTCAACTACTAAACCTTGCTCTTTTAAGGTATTAAGATTTTTATAAACCGTTGCTAAAGAAATCGATGGATATTCTTCTTTTATATTTTCATATAAAGAATCTATATTAGGATGCTCATGACGCTTTAAAATCTTAAGAATACAAAGTCTTTGTGGTGTAGCTTTAAGATCGCAATCTTTTAGCATTTGTATAATTTCCATTTATATCTCCTAATTTTTTAAGCAGTATAACTATTTTTTTATAAAAATATTATTATATTAAAAGATATTTTTTATCCTTTAATAAGTTTTTATTTTTTCACACAAAGAATTTGTATCAAGCCCTAAAGAAGCTTCGACTATATTTGTCTTGCCATGAGTAATGAATTTATCTTCATACTCAAAGCTAATAACCCTAATGTGCATTAAATTTTCTTTTTGTAAAAATTCCATAATCAAACTTCCAACACCACCTATTTTCGCACTATCTGAAAAAATAAACCAAGTTGTAGTTCTTTTTGCCAATTCTTTTAAAAGTTTTTCATCTAATGGCTTTGCAAATATAAGATCAACTAAGCTTGCATATCCTTCTCCTAGATTATCTAAAACCAATTTTGCTCTACCAACTCCTTGACCAAACCCTAAAAACACCTTATCGCTTTGACTATCAATTAAAATTTGTGCTTTAGCAAAACTTATCTGATGAGCTTTAAATTCATTATCTAAAATAAAATTACCTCTAGGATAACGAAAAGCAAATACACCTTGATGAAAATACGCATATTCCATAATTTTTTCCATCATATCCTCATCTCTTGGAGCTGCAATAGTAATATTTGGCACAGCACTTAAAAAACTTACATCAAATACTCCTTGGTGCGTCTCCCCATCTTCGCCTACAATACCTGCTCTATCCATAGCAATAACAACATTTAAATTCATAATAGCACAATCATGTATTACTTGATCATAAGCTCTTTGCATAAAAGTACTATAAATAACGATAAAAGGTTTAAAGCCTTCCTTTGCCATAGAAGCCATAGAAGCTACTGCGTGTTGTTCAGCTATAGCTACATCCCAAAAACGATGCGGAAAAGATTCTATTAATTTATCAATACCTGTTCCACTTGGCATAGCTGCAGTTACACCTACTATATTTTCATATTTATGAGCTAATTTTAGTAAAATATTTGAAAAAATTTCGGTAGCACTTTTTTTATTTACACCTTGTTTTATACTTTCTCCACTATTTATGTCAAAAGCACCAACTCCGTGCCATTTAGCATTTTTTCCTTCAGCAATTTGATAACCTTTTCCTTTAATAGTTTGAGTATGGACTACACACGGCTTTTTTATGCCTTTTGCTTGATTTAATGCTGTGATAATTTCACTAATATTATGTCCATTAATAGGTCCTATATATTCAAGTCCTAATTCTTCAAATAAAATTCCAGGGGTAATAAGTCTTAAACTTTCCTCAAATCGCTTTGCCATATATGAAGCACCTTGGGGAAAATATTCTAAAATATTTTCAATACGCTTTTTAAATTTCTGATAAAATTGAGTTGCCATAGCTTGAGAAAGATATTTTGAAATTGCACCAATAGGTTTTGAAATACTCATTTCATTGTCATTTAAAATAATGACACAAGGATATTCTCTATCGCCAAGTTCATTTAAAGCTTCATATGCTATACCTGCACTAAGTGCTCCATCACCTATTAAAACAACAGGTATGCGATCTTCATTTTTTAGCTGTATAGCCTTACAAGCTCCAACTGCCAAAGATATAGAAGTGCTTGAATGACCAGCTATAAAATAATCACCCTCATCAGGTTTAGTGTAGCCACTTAAGCCTCCAAATTGTCTTAAAGTATGAAAAATATTATGCTTTCCATTTAAAAGTTTATGCGGATAAGATTGGTGTGAAACATCAAATATAAACGGATCTTTATTTACATCAAAAACATAATGCATACCTATAGTAAGCTCTACAACACCTAAATTTGAACTTAAATGTCCTCCATTTTTACTAACAGCATCAATAATATTTTCACGCAATAAAGAAGCTAAATTTTCTAGCTCTTTAATGCTCATTTGCTTAACATTTAAATGATTAAAATCTATCATTCATTTGCCATATTTTTAATTTTTTGCAAACGAGAATTTAAATTTGATTCTATATTTCCAGCATCACTAAGAATTAAAATACTACCTTTATTAATCGCATCATCAACGCTAAATTTTAAATTACTACCTTGTAAATGATCTTTTACATATTCAAAATCATTAGGATTTAATTTTAATTCAATTTTAGTTGCATTTTTCAACTCTTCCATTAATTCTTTAGCCAAATTTAAGGCAATTATAGATGAATTACTCTCCACTTCTTTTGCAATAACTTCTTTTGCAATAACAACAGCAGTATCTGCTAGTTCTTTTTCATTTTTTAGTAAAAATTCATTAAGAGTTTGTATAGTATTATCTAATTTTTCAACACTTTTTAAATATTTTTCTCGCAAATCTGTAAGTTCATTTTCAAAACTTTTTTGAGCCTCTTCAAATCCCTCTTTAATGTATTTTTCTTTAGCGTATTCTAACTCGCTAGTTAGACGATTATTAAATTCAGCCTCTTGGCTTTCTATTTGCATTTGTAATTTAACAATATTGCTTGACATTTCATCAGTCTTTTTTAGCAAATCTTCTACAAAATCTGGTTGAATTTGAGTATTTGTAGTTGGAGGGGTATTTTCCTCCTCTTGAGTTTTAGAAACTTGCTCATCTGTTTCAATATTTTTTGCCTGTGATTGCTGATTTTCTTCGTTTAATTTAACATCATCATTAGAAGTCATCTCACTCATAACTTTAAAATGATAATCTTCTACAACGTGACTTGCGATATTTGTATTTGAAATTACATTAGTTAATTTAGCCATTTTTTACTCTATCATTTCATCAGCTTCGCCCATTTGGACAAGACCTTGTTCAGCTAATTTTTGAACTACCTCAACAACTTTTCGTTGTGCTTCTTCTACATCTTTTACACGCACAGCTCCTAAAAATCCCATTTCTTCAACAAAAGCTTCAGCTGCACGAGTGGACATATTTGCCATAAATTTTTGTTTTAAGTCTTCACTAGCACCCTTTAAACCTATCATCAAGTCTCGTTTATCAGCAACTTTTAAAACTTCTCGAATTGCATTGGTGCTAAGTTGAGAAATATCATCAAAAGTAAACATTAAATCTTTAATAGTAGTAGCCAATCTCTCATCACTTTGCTCGATATAAGTAAGTGTTGTTTTAGAAGCTTTTTGCCCTAATCTATTAAGCACTTCAGCCACTGCTCTTGGACCACCAACTTCAACTTTATAAGAAGTAAGACTTTCTAGTTTGCTCTCAAGCACAGCAGAAACTCTTTTTATAATAGATGGAGAAATATCTCCTAAATTTGCCATTCTTATTACAACCTCAGACCTTAACTCATCGCTAAAATATTCTAAAGTTTCAGCAGCCTGAGCAGTATCCATATGTGCTAAAATTAGAGCAATTGTTTGAGGATGCTCTTTAGTAATAAAATCAGCAAGTTGTTGAGGTTTAATTTGTGAAAGATAAGCAAAATTTTGATTACTTTCCATACTCTTAGTAAGTTTTTCTAAAATTTTACCTGCAATTTCAGGACCAAAAGTCCTAAATAAAATTTCTTTTGCATACTCCAAACCACCGCTTTTAAGGTATTGATTAGATTGAAGTAAAGTATAAAATTCTTCAAGCACTGCAGTAGCAACTTGCTTATCTACATTTTTTGCTAAAGCAATATAACGAGAAATTTCAGTAATAGCATTAATATCCATATGGGAAAATAAAACCGTAGTAACATCTTCTCCAAGTTGAATCAAAAATACAGCAATCTTCTCTGACATAGAAAGATCATCATAAATCATTTTCTGTTCTTCGCTAAGCTTTATCATTAGATATCCTTCTCACCAAATTCTGCTTCATTTTCAATAAGTTTTTGCAACAATAAAGCCACCTCTTCTGACTTTTCATTTGCCACGCCTCTTAATTTTTCAAGCAATACATCATATTGTAATGAATCTTCATCAATGTTATCGCCAAAACCAAGTTGTTCTTCAACTTTTTTACGAGCAGCATTAAATTTCTCAATAGCATCTTCAGCATCATCGATAAACTGCCCTTCTTTTCCTTCTTTTTCTTCTTCAAGTTTAATATCTGCAAGCATTTTTTGTGAAAATGGCACAATAACTTTCTTGTAAAAAATAAAAAGCAAAAATGCAGCAAAAAAATACTTAACAGGTGGTATAAATGGTTCAACAAATTTATTATAAAAAGTTTGCACCTTATCTTCAGCTTTAGCAGTTTTATGAAATTCTAAATTATCAACCTCGACTGCATCGCCTCTAGCAAGATTAAAACCTATAGCACCCTTAGTTAAATTTTCAATAGCTTGAATTTCTTTATCACTTAAAGAAACATATTCATTGGTAATATTTCCTTTATCATCGGTAATAGCCTTGTATTTTCCATCAACAACAACAGCAGCTGAAATTCTTTTTATTGTTGCAAATTGCTTAGTTGTATTTGTAATTTTCTTTGAAATTTCATTATTAGTTGTAGTTTGATTTTTCGTATAAATTTCACGTGAACCTTTATCATCTAAACCTTCTACCGGTCCAATATTTGAAATAGCACCAGGAACACCTTGAATTTCTTTATCTTTAAATCCTTCTTTATGCTCTTCTAATGTTTGCTCACTACGCACGACAGTGTTAGGATCATAGACCTCGCTTTGGGATTGTTCTTTTGAAAAATCATAATCAATACTAACTTTTGCAACTACCCTATCATAACCTCCGGCAAAAGGAGCAATTGCTGCTACAATCTTTTGTTCTAATTCATATTCTTGATCTCTTTTATATTTTATCTGTGCTGCTATTAAATCATCTGCAAAGCCTTCTTCATCATCAAGAGGAATACCCTTTTGATCCATAATCTTCACATTCTCTGGAGTAAGCTTTGTAACTGAAGATGCAATTAAATTTTTAATCCCCATAATTTGCTTTTTATTTAGTTTCAAACCATCTTTAACGGTTAAAGCAACAGAGGCAGTAGGTGGAACTTGCTGTTGAGTAAAAAGAGTATCTTTTGCAAATGCAATATGCACTGTGGCACTATGTATTGGCTCTAAACTTTCTATAGTCCTTGCTAATTCACCTTCTAATGCTCTTTGATATTTTACTTTTTGCTCAGCTTCTGTCGCTCCAAATTCTTGCTTATCAAAAAGCTCAAATCCTACTTTATTATCCTTTGGTAATAACCCCGCAGAAGCTATAGCTAAACGCTGTTTATAAACTTGATCATTAGGCACTAAAATAGTTCCTTCATTACGCAAAATATAAGGCACACCATTTTTCTCAAGTTGAGTTACAATCATAGCTGAATCACTAGTATTAGCATTTTCAAATAACACAGAATAGCCAGCATCATTAGCTATACTAGAACCACTTTTAAATAAAGTTAAAAAAACTAAAAATCCAACAACTACAACAATAGAAGCAGCAATAATAATACGCTGTTTTAAACTCAAATTCTGATAAAGCTGTCCCACTTGGTGCAGCATAGTTTTATAATCCATCTAATCCCTATAAACTAAAAAATTTGTAAAAATTCCTCAAAAAACCTTGAATTTTCGTATTCTATACCTATGCTTATACGCACAGCATTTAAACCATAGCTTTGTAAATTTCTTATTATTATACCTTTTTTAAGCAATTTTTCAGATAAATCTGTGCTATTTTTTTTATCAAAGAAATAAGTAATAAAATTTGTATAACTTTCTATATATGAAATTCCATTTTCTTTTGCAAATTCTTCATAAAGCTTCATCTGTAAAAAATTATTTTTCAAAGTTTTGCTAATAAATTCCTCATCACTTAAAGCCGCAAATGCAGCTTTTAAACTCAAATTTGTAACATTAAATGGTGCTCTTAATTTATAAAAAGCGTCAATAATTTCTTGTGAAGCTATACCATAACCAACTCTCATACCACCTAGACCATAAAGTTTTGAAAAAGTTCCTAAATATAAAGTATTATTAAATTTTAAAATTAATTCTTGAGGATTAATAAATTTATTTTTATCCTTAAAACTTGCATACTCATTATATGCTCCATCAATCACAACTAAACAATCTTTATCAATCTTTTTTATAAATTCAAAAACATCTTTTCCATCTAGACATTCCCCTAAAGGATTATTAGGTAAGCATAGAAAAATTACCTTAATCTCATTTTTATGCTTTTCATATAGGCTATATAATTGATCTAAATTATGTGTTAAACTTTGAGTCTTATAAATTTTTGCACCTACTTGCTTTGCATAAATTTCATACATAGCAAAACTTACTCCGCATTGCAAATAAGCCTTAGTGTGATCAAGTTTTGCATGGACAGCATATTCTATAATTTGATCACTCCCACTTCCTATAATGATATTTTCATTTAAAACATTAAATTTATTTGCTAAAGCTTGTTTTAATTCACTCATAGTATCATCTGGATAAAGGTGTGCTAAATGTGCATTTTTTACAATAGCTTCTTTTGCTTTCAAACTTGTGCCATAAGGATTTTCATTACTAGCTAGTTTAATAACTTCTTTTAAATTAAATTCTTTAGCAATTAAATCAATATCTTTTCCACTTTCATAAGTTTTAATTGCTTCTAAAAAAGGATTAAATCTCATTATTTTCTCCTGATAAATACGAACCAAGCCATTGTATATAATTAGCTTTTTTTAAAACTCTTTGGATATTATCATCATCAATATGTCCTTCAAAATCTATAAAAAAACTATGAATAAATTCTCTTGTTTTTATAGGACGTGATTCTAATTTTGTGAGATTAACACCTTCTTTTTTAAATTCATATAATAAATCGCTAAGACCACCTGGTTTGTGTGCAGTATGGGCTAAAATAGAAGTTTTGCAATTATTCATTTGTGGTAATTTTATATCACTTAATATTAAAAATCTCGTGCGATTTGCTAAATTATCTTCAATCCTTTCAAACAAAATAGGAATATTATAAAGTTTAGCTGCTATTTTAGAGCAAATTGCAGCTGATTTTGTGTCTATAGATGCTAAATAAGCTGCGTTGGCAGTGGATTTACTAGCTATAAATTCAACTTCATTTAAATCATGACTTTCTAAAAAATTTTTACATTGATTATAGCCTTGAGGATGAGAATAAATTCGTTTAATTTCCTTTAAATTTTCACTCACACTTACAAAAGAATGATGTATATCCATATAAAGTTCTGCAAAAATTTTAATTTCTTCATATTTGCCTAAACAATCAAGTGTTACACCAACAGCACCTGCGGTATTATTTTCTATAGGGACAACACCATATTTAGCTTCCTTGTGGATTAGTTCTTTAAAAACATCTTCTATATTTGCTAATGCAATATAACGACTCATAGCACCAAAACGACTTCTAGCAGCTTGATGTGTATAACTACCCTCAGGTCCTAAATAAGCAACACTTTGAGGCATTTCTAAATTTCTTGAAACAGCAAAAATTTCTTGATAAATAGCCTCAATAGCATTTTGATTTAATGAGTCATAATTTTTATTTTTAAGTCTATTAATAATAGCTCTTTCGCGTTCTGGCCTGTAAATACTCCCGCCTATTTTTTGCTTAATTTCACCTATATTTTTTACACAAAACATTCTTTCATTAAGCAAATTTAGTATTTTATCATCAATATCATCAACTTTACTTCTTAATATTTCTATTTCTTTCATACAAACCTCGATATATAATACTCTTTAATATTATCATATACAAAATTTAACTTAGTTAAGTCCAATCCTTTAGTATCTGAAATTTTACCACTTAAAACTAAAGATGTTTGCATACCAAGCTCATAAGCACCTAGCAAATCTCCTTTATAATCATCACTAATAATCATAACATCATTAAATTCTACTTCTGAAATTTGAGTTTTTAATAAGTCCAAAGCACTAGTATAAAAAGCTTTACTCGGCTTACCTATGATAGTATATTGAAAATCATAAGAATTTTTTAACATAGCCATAATGCTACCAACACCAGGATAAAGACGATGATTTTTTTTATAAATACTACCCTCGTGCATAGCAATTGCTTTAATCCCGTGTTTTATATATTCATTCATATAGGCAAAATCTTCAAATTTAAATTTATCATAACTAGCTACTAAAAAAGCTTGTGGATTTTTAAAGTCAATCTCATAACCTAGTATTTCAAGACTATCTAAGAATTCTTTTGAACCAAAAGCTGCTATTTTACATGGTTTTAAATAATCTTTTAAAACGCATAATGGATCAATATAAGCATTGTCTTTGATTTCAAAACCTAAGTTGCGTAGTTTATTTAAAAAATCTAAATTTTTTGTATTATTAGTAACAACAACATAAGGAATTTTTTCTTTATTTAAAGCTTTAATAAGCTGTAAAGAGCCGTCTATTGGACTTTTATCTACATCTGAGATTAAAGTACCTTGAACATCTAAAAAAAGCATATTAGTCCTTTAAATAGTCTATTTCTAAAGCAATTTGATCAACATAATTTTCTCGTCTTCTAATTACTCTTATTTTATTATCTTCTTTAGCAAGCTCACAAACCCTATTTCTAGTATTATAATTACTACTCATACTAAAACCATAAGCACCAGCACTTTTAATCACAATCAAATCTCCCATTTTCACAGGAGCTAATTTTCTGTTTTTTGCTAAAAAATCCCCACTTTCACAAACTCCACCAACTATATCACAAAGACTTAGATTCTCTTTTGTATCAGTTAAAAGTTCTATTTCGTGATAAGCTTCATATAAACTTGGACGCAATAAATCATTCATAGCTCCATCTACGATAACAAAACGTTTTGTTTTATTAAATTTTTCATATAACACTTTAGTAACAAATTCACCTGCATTTGCCACTAAAAATCTTCCAGGTTCCATACCAATACACACATCAAGTCCTTGCAAACTTGTCAAAATTCCTTGTGCATATTCATATAAATTTGGTTCTTGCTCATCTTTATAGCAAACACCAAGTCCTCCCCCTATATCAAAAAATTTAATATTAATTTTTAAAGCTATAAGCTCTCTAACTAATTGTGAAACAATTTTTGATGCTTCTTGTATGCTACTAATATCTAAAATTTGAGAACCTATGTGAAAATGCACTCCCACAGGCTCTAAAAAACTAGATTTTTTTGCATAAATATACATTCTTTTAGCACTTTCAATATCTACTCCAAATTTATTCTCATGCAAACCAGTAGAAATATAAGGATGTGTTTTTGCATCAACGTTTGGATTAACTCTTATACTAATTCTTGCAACTTTTTGCATTTTATTTGCAATTTGTTCTAAAAGAAGCATTTCTGCTTCACTTTCAAGATTGATATAAAGTATATTTTCACTTAAAGCATACTCAAGTTCTTCAGTGCTTTTTCCCACGCCACTAAAAATAATCTTATAATTTTTAGCTCCAGATTTTAAAGCTCTATAAATCTCACCAGCACTTACACAATCAAATCCACTATCTAAAGAAGCTAAAAATTTTAAAACACTTAAATTAGAATTTGCTTTTACAGCATAAAAAATTTGAGATTTTCTTGCTTTAAAAGCATTTTTAAGTTTATAAAAACGTTCTTTAATTTTATCAAAATCATAAATATAAAATGGAGTGTTATATGTATTTGCTAATTCATAATAATCCATAAAAAACCTCTTTTATCGTCATTTATTTTTAAAATAATAAAAACTTCCTATTGTTACTAAAATAAAAATTGGAAGCATTATACCAAGCTCTGGAGGTAAGATATCATTTCTACTCAATCTAGCAAGTAAAAATAACAATCCCCATACTCCAAGCACTGATATAAAAAATACAAAAGCTAAAAATGCTAAGTTAAAAAATCTTGCTGTAAGTGGAAAATAATAATAAATTATAAGCATTAAAAAAGGTGCAAAAAATGGAAATAAAATCAAAGAATATAAATTTGTTCTAAGAGCATTTGTAGAAACATTTTGTTTAGAAAATATAATAATACTTTCTAAAGCATCTTTGATAGAATAAGAAGGATCTCTTTCTACCAATGAAATACGCTCTAATATTTTAGGGGAAAAATCCTCCAATCCTTTAACATTTTTAAATTCTTCTATTTTTAATCCTTCCTTTGTAACAATTAAATGTTCAGGAATAATTATAGACTTAACATTATTTAAATTCCAAAAATTTCCTTTAAATTGTGCGTTAGATGCTTGAATAAGTCGCTTTATGTCTAAATTTTTTATTTCAAAAATTTTTATATTGTATAAAGAATTGGCATCAGTTTTTTCTATATACACAAAATTATCATTATATTTAATTAAAACATCATTGCCTTCTCTTGATATGACCCCTGTTTTTACTATATTGCTTTTATATTCATTTGCATAAGCAAAAGGTGTCAAATTTAACACTACATACACACCACAAAAAAACAAAGCCCATAAAAATGGATAAAAAATAACTTGATTTTTACTGAGTCCTAAGGTATATAAACTTACAAATTCGTTAGATCTTATCATATTAAATACACATAAAATCAAAGCAAAAACTATAGCAAGTGGTAAAATATAAGAAATAGCTGAACATATTAAAAAAAATATATAAAGAAGTTCTAAATTTGCACTTTTTGGAATTTTATTAAAATTTACTAGAAAATCAATCGCCACAAAGAAAAAAGTTAAAGAAAAAAATAATATAAAAAATGATTTTAAATACAAAGATGAAATATAGCGAAAAAAAATGCTCATCATTAACTTTTCAACGAATATTTTGAAGCAATTTGTTCTATATTGGAATTTAAAAGATCAAATAAAGCTTTTTTTGCTTGAATTAAAACTTCATTTAATTTTTCTCTTTCTTCTTGTGTAAAATTTCCCAATACGTGAGAAACAACATCAAGGTTTTTTCCTATACCTATACGAATTCTTTCATAATAATTTCCACAAAAATCATCTATACTCTTAAGTCCATTATGGCCACCACTTGTGCCACCTATCTTAAATTTTAAAGCACCTAAATTTAAATCAATATCATCATGGATAACTATAACCCTTTCACATTTATAAAACTCCTTGACAGCATAAACACTTTGACCAGAAAGATTCATAAAAGTTGAAGGCTTTAAAAAAAGAGTTGAAGAGCTCTTAAAAAGCTCTCCTTTAAATTTAGCACTAGAAATTTTTACATTCTCTAGATCTTTAATCAATAAATCAATCAACATAAAACCGACATTATGTCTAGTTTGTTTGTATTGTTCTCCTATGTTACCAAGTCCTACGACTAAGGTCATTTTATCTTGCTTTTTCTACGCCAACTACAGCAACTCTATCAGCATCAACCATAACCACACCTTCAGGCACGACAACATCACGGACTAAAAGCGCATCGCCAACATCAAGCTTTGTAACATCAAGTTCAAAGAAATTTGGTAAATTTTCAGCAGCACATTTTACTTTCAATCTTCTTTTTGACTGGATTAAAACACCTTTATTTTTAAGACCTATGGCAGTTCCTACTACTTTTACAGGAACCATATATTTAGAAATAACACCTTTTTGTGCTACTTTTAAATCTACATGCTTAAGTTCAGCTGTAACAGGATCTTTTTGGTAATCAACTACAACTACACTTAAAACTTTAGAATCAATTTTCACATCAAAAACTAAAGTAGTTTTTTTACGAACTTCCTTGATAAATTCATTTATTTTAAAAGCTGCATTGATATTTTCTAATCCTTTTCCATAGATATTAGCGATTAGATAACCATCTCTTTTTAAAGCTTTTGCGGCTTTTCTACCGATACTCTCTCTAATGATACCTTCTAGCATCTTTAACCCTTTCTAAAAAAATAAGACCTGATTATAATAATTTTTTACTTAGCAAAGTATAAAATCATTTAAAAAACAAATATCTAACTTAAAAAAGATACTTGAAAAATATCTTTACAATTTTTATACACTCATTAAAACACTTTATTTTACAAGGTCATCAAAAATACACAAGTGCGATAAAAATATCTTTATTAATATTTTTGCTAAAAACTAATATTATAAATTAAAGTATATAATCTTAATAAAATTATATACCTTTTATAAACATTTTAAAATATCTTCATAAGCTATACAAAATTGTTCTAAGCCATCATCTAGCAAAAATTTACTAGCTTTTATTAATTTATCATTTGAAATATTTGCTTGTAATTTTTTTTCAATACATTCATCTTCTAAAGGCTCTTTAAATATTATTTTTTTTCCTTTAAAAGTATTAATTGCATCTAATGGAGCAGTATTAATAGCCTTATCATACAACAACTCTTTTATATAATAATCTTTTTCTAAATCATTACCCTTAACACCAGTACTAGCAAAAAGTGCTCTAATATTATTTTCATTTTGTTTTGTTATATACTTATAAGCTTTTGTAGCAGTTAAAATTCCTATAAAATTTTTATCTAAAACTTGATTATTTAAAAGTTTATCAAAACGACTTACAAAAATACTAATAACAGCTTGTGGTTCTCTATTTTTTATAATGTTATTTTTTCTAAATTCTTTTAGACCCAAATTTAAAGCATCAAAACACTCTTTTACTTGTTCAAAATCAAAAATTAAAGTAGCATTAACACTAATACCATTTTTCATTAATTCTTGCATAACCTCATAAGAAGCTTTTGTAGCAGGAATTTTAATCATTACATTATCTTTTGCAATTTGAGTATATAATCTTTTTGCTTCTGCTAAAGACAAACTAGTATTATCTTTTAATCTTGGATCAATCTCAATACTAATAAAACCATCGTCTTTTTTATAATAATTTAAAGCAAGTTTATCAGCAGCTTTTGCTATATCTTCCATAGCCAAACACTCATATAAAAATTTTTTATCTTTTATGCAGTAGTTTTTTATCTTTTCTCTATATATGCTCGAATTTAAAATTGCATTTTTAAAAATAGTAGGATTTGAAGTAGCTCCATTTATAATTTTTGTAACAACTAAATCTTGAAATTGTTGATCTAAAAATTCATTTTCCACAAAATCACACCACAAAGAAAATTTTTTCATTTTATCACCTTTATAATTTCTTTTAAATCTTTTTTATCAATACAAATATCTGCGTGAGTTTTTAAAATAGCTTTTGCACAAAAAGCTATTTTTAACCCACACTCATCAAACATAGATATATCATTTGCTCCATCACCTACACACATAATCTCATCAGTATTTAAATTTAAAAATTTTTTTAATCTTTGTAAAATTACGCCCTTAGAATTATTAAACATAATTTCTCCACCTACTTTACCTGTCAAAAATCCATCTTTATGATGCAAAAAATTAGCAAATCCAAAATCAAAATGAAGTTTTCTTTGTGTAAGATCTATACCCTCATGAAAACCGCCACTAAAAACTATAACTTTAATATTTTGTGATTTTAAATATTCACAAAGTTCTATAGCGCCATTCATCAAAGGTAAATTTTCACAACACTTTTTTACTTGAAGTAAAGGCATACCCCGAAGTAAAGCTACTCTTTTTAATAAACTTTCAAAAAAATCAAGTTCACCATTCATAGCTTTATCGGTGATACTTTTTACAGCATCACCGACATTATATGCTTTTGCTAAAATATCAATGGTTTCACCATCCATTAGCGTAGAATCAAAATCAAAAGCGCAAAGTTTTATCATTAAAACTCACGTTTTAGCAAAGCCTCAGCTTTCAATATAGTTAATATATTCTCTTCCCTTTTACCTATACCAAAAATCATTCCTTTTTCTTTTAATAAAGTTTCAGGTGGCGGATCAATTCTATTTCTATGAATTTTAATAGCTTCTGTTAATCTATCTATAACAAAGCCTGCATTACCAACTGGACTTTGATTACCACTAGCTATGCCTTTTAATACAATATATCTAGTTTGAGGGGTCATTTTAGAGCTCCCTTGATTAAATCTTTGTGCAAGATCAATTAAAGGTATAACATTACCTCTCATATTAAATACACCAAGTACATAATCAGGCACACTAGGAACCCTAGTGTATTCTATTGGCTTAATTATCTCTTGAATATTAAGAATTGGAATAGCGTATTCCTCATCTCCTACAACAAAACCTACAAGCTGAATAATATCCTCTTCTTTAATGTCAGGTTCTGAAATTTGTGCTTGTTGTTTTTGCAAAACCTGGTTTAACTTATCATTCATCTTTTTATCCTAGTTTTAAATTTTTTCTAACTACATTTTCCAAGTACTCTGGTGAGTAAGGCTTAGTAATATATTCAGTCATACCTACTTCAACACCTCTTAAACGATCTGACTTACTAGTCCTTGAAGTAACAGCTACAAGTGGAAGATTATTATATTTAGAATACTTTCTAATCTCGCCTGCTAAAGTATAACCATCCATTCTTGGCATTTCAATGTCAATTAACACTGCATCAATGTCATAATCACCTGATTTGATGGTATTTAAAGCCTCAACACCATTTGTGGCTTCAATCACACTAACTCCAAGTGGTTCTAAAGATTTTTGCATAATATTTCTATCCATTTTAGAATCATCTACTATAAGCACAGTATAATCACTTGGTTTTTCTTTAACTACCTTTTTCGCTTGTGATTCAATTTGAGCTTTAATATCAATTTTAATTTCTTTAGCTATATCCATCATAGCTGCAACATCAATAATTAGAGTTACTCTACCATCACCACGAATAGTCGCACCTGCAATACCTTGAATATTTTGCAAATACTCTCCCATTGATTTAATAACAATTTCTTCTTGGCCAACTAAACTATCCACCATAATCCCAAGCTTGCTCTCTGCTACTCCTATAACAACTACATAGGTTTGATCATTATTTTCAAGCACATGCTTAACTCCAAACACATCTGAAAGCCTTACAAGAGACAAGACTTCATCTCTTAAACGAAGAACATTTTTACCTTCGATAGTATAAATATCATCAATTGGAACTCTCACGGTCTCAAGAACAGAAGCAAGTGGAATGGCAAAAAATTCTTCTTGAGTCCCTACAAGCAATGATTGAATAATAGCTAGAGTAAGCGGAATTTTAAGTTTCATCACCGTGCCTTTTCCAAGCTCACTATCTACCTCGATAACACCATTTAATTTTTCTATATTTGTCTTAACAACATCCATTCCAACACCACGTCCTGAAACATTGGTGATTTTTGCTGCAGTAGAAAATCCTGGTTTAAATATCAATGTGAATGCTTCTTTATCAGTCATTTGATCAGCTTCACGTTCAGTGATTAAATTCTTTTCTATAGCTTTAGCTTTTAAAACATCAGCATCAAGCCCTTTACCATCATCTGCGATCTCAACAACGATATGATTTCCTTCATTATATGCTTTAAGATTTACGGTTCCTTTTTCTGGCTTACCATTAGCAGCACGAGTTGCAGGATCTTCTATACCATGATCACACGAATTTCTAATCATATGCATAATAGGATCACCTATCTCTTCAACTATAGATTTATCAAGTTCAGTTTCCTCACCTGAAATTTCAAGCTCCATTTGCTTTCCAAGCTCACGGCCTAAATCACGCACAACTCTTGGGAATTTATTGAAAACTTTTGCAATTGGTTGCATTCTTGTTTTCATAACAGCAAGCTGTATATCTGTAGTAACTATACTTAGTTGAGATACTACTTGATTTAATTCTTCTAAAAATCTTTCTCCATCATAACGTTCTTCAACATCATCATAAATTTTCAATAGACGATTTTTACCTAAAACAAGCTCCCCAATTAAATTCATCAAGTGATCAAGTCTTTTAACTTCAACCCTAATTGTTTGATCCATATTTGCACCACTGCTTGATCCACCAGCAGCTGGAACTTTTTTTTCAGGAGCATTTTGTTGCACAGATGCAGTTTTTGGAGAAACTGAAGCAGTTTGTGTTTTTTTCTTTTCAGCACGTCTTGCTTGATCTTCAGCTTTCCTTACCTTTAAGAGTCTTTCAATCTCAGCCTCTACCTCATCATCACTAAGCTTATTAACATCAACATCTGGTTGTTCTTCAACTTTAACTTCTTCTTTTTCTTCTTTGCTTTCTTCAACCTTAGGTTCTACTTTAACATTATCTAAATTTTCACCCTCTGAAATAGCAGTTAATCTTGTGCAAATTGGAGCTATATCAAGTCCTATTGCAGTATCATTTCCATTATCTCTAATCGAATTTAATAAAGTTTTCATCATATCAATAGACTCTAAAACTACGTCCATAACTTCAGGAGTAATTTTAAGCTCATTATGTCTTGCTTTATTTAAAACATCTTCCATATGATGAGTAAGCTTAGTTAAAACATCAAAATTTAAGAAGCTTGAAGACCCTTTAACCGTGTGTGCAACTCGAAAAATTCTATTTAATAATTCTAAATCTTCAGGATTTGCTTCTAGCTCAACTAAATCATGATCAATTTGCTCAACTAATTCAAAGGCTTCAACTAAAAAATCCTCAAGTATTTCTTGAATATCTTCCATTTTTACTCCTCACCCTTTTCATGTTTTGCGATAACACGAGCAATTTCAGTAAAAAAATCACTCGCATTGAATTTAACTAAATATCCTTCACCACCAGCTTCTTTAACACCTTTTTCACTCATAAATTCATTAGATAATGAAGAATTGAAAATTATAGGTATATTTTTATATCTTTCATCTTCTCTTACTTTAGATGCAAAGTGAAATCCATCCATTTGTGGCATTTCAACATCACTAACAATGATTTTTAAGTGCTTACTTAAATCTGAACCATAAGTATTATACAACTCTTCAAGTTTTTGCAAGCCCTCAATACCATCTTTAGCTTCCACTACTTTTAAACCTGTCTTGTTAAGTAAATCTTTAACAAGTTTTCTAGCAGTAAAGCTATCATCTAATGCTAAAGCAATTCCATCAATTTTTTGAATTTTAGAATCATCTACATTGGTATTTGGAGCATAAATTCCAAGCTCTTGAACTATACTTTCTAAGTCTAAAATAAGTAAAACTTCATCTCCTTCAATTTTGGTTACACCTGTAATTTTACCTTTATCTAAACTTCCAGCACTAGTAGCAAAAGTGGCTGGTTCTATATTTTTCCAATTAATCCTACGAATTCGTTTAGCCTCATGAACTATAAACCCAATCAATACATTGCTAAATTCTGTAATAATAACTCTAGGTTTTATAGTTGTTGTTTCTGGCTCCTTTATTTGCATCCACTTAGCAAGATTTATCACTGGAATCACCACACCACGAAGATCAAAAATACCCTCAACATATTCAGGTACCCCTGGAATTTCAGTCAAAAAAGGAATTTTAATAATTTCTCTAACTTTAGAAACATTTACACCATAAATTCCTTCATAAACCCTATCGTGGCCTTGTTTAAAGATGCGAAAATCAACAAGTTCCATTTCATTTGAACCTGTCTTTATGACATTCTCATCAAACATTATGCCTCCTTAAGTTCTATTTTATGAAATCTGATTTCTCCCTCGTATTTTACTATAAAAAAACTTTCCTTATATGCAAAAGTAGTTAAATTTAAATATTTTATATTATCCAATTTTAAAAATACACCTTGATGATAGTGACCTTCTATAATAAAATCTATTTGATATTTTTTTATACGATCTTTTATAATAAATTCAAAATTAAATATCTTTCTTACAAGATCTTTTTCATTCTGTGAATTTAAAATTTTGCGTGTAATTTTTTCTTTACAGATAAAATTTAAAAAATTTAAAAAACAAAGCAAATAATGATTTCTTAAATTTTTTAAGCAAAATTGCAAAAATGGTTTTAAGAAAATATCTCCGTGTGCTAATTTTACTCGAGTTTGATTTATATCTTCAAATTGGCAAAGTATTGGCTGTTTTTTTATATCATAAACTTTCACTTTGATAAAAAATTTTTTTAAATTAAAATCGTGATTTCCTTCTAAATATATAATCTCAATATCACTAGCTAATTCTTCTAAAAGCCTTATGTAAGGTTTAGCAAAATTATGAGTTGATCGTATTTCATACACTAATAAATCAAAAATATCGCCCATTAAAAAAAGTTGTTTTGTTTGAATTTCCTTATTTTTTAAAGCTTGTAAAAACTTCCAAAAACCCTTCCTGCTTTCATTTTCATGAGCATCAGCTATAAAAATAGCATTTTCTTTTATATGTATCAATATTTAGACTTCTCACTCTTTAAAATTCGATCATAATCAACTTTACCATTAAAATATCGAATTCTTTTTAAATTAAATGCTTTATTAAGCACATCTCTTTCTTTCTCATAATCTTTAACATAAATTCTAGCAATTGCACTTAATGTATGAATTAAATCATCGCTCATAAAAGGTTTGCTCAAGTTATTTTAGCCTTAGCGTCGTATCAAGCTCATAACCATACAAACTCACATAATTTCTTTAAATGCTTTCACCTACGATAAAAACTATATATGGAATTTTATCTTCAAATGTAACTTCATTTTTATATAAACTAGCTACTCTTTTATAATTTTTTAAAATATCCATTCAGTAAATTCTCGTTGAAAAGTAAAATAACTCCACCATAATGCAATAATAATATCTAATACAATAATCAAAGCAATGTATGGTAGATATCTTAAAACAAAATCAAAATATGTTTTTTGTGTCATTAAAATTCCAAAGCCTTATAGCTTATAGAAATAATTTCAAATTCACTTTCACCCTTTGGCAAACGCACTTTAAAATCATCTCCTTCTTTTTTACCAAGCATAGCTCTAGCTATAGGTGAATTTATGGAAATATAACCTTTATCTAAATTGCCTTCATTTACACCTACTAAAGTATAAGTACTTTGCTTTTGAGTATCCATATCCTCTACAACAATAGTCGATCCAAATTTCACACTATCGTGCTCATAAGAGCTTGGATCTATAATTTGAGCTCTTGAGATTAAATCTCCAAGTTCAGCTATTTTGCTCTCTATAAATGCTTGTTTTTCCCTTGCTGCGTGATATTCTGCATTCTCCTTTAAATCTCCGTGAGACCTTGCTATATCTATTTCCTCAACTACCTTTGGACGCTCAATTTTTTTCAAATTTTCTAATTCTTTTTCTAATTTTTCATAACCATATTTACTCATAGGTTCTTTTTGCATATTACACCTCTTTAAATTTCATAAATAATCTTAGCTAGATTCTTTGCACTTGCAAATTGCAAATATTCCTTTAAAAAATCTACCTTATCAAAAAATCCCTTATAATTATATTTAATAAAAGCTTGATATAATTTTTCAACACTCACTTCATCTTGTAAAAATTCAGGATTTAATGGCTCTTTTTTTGCAAAATCTAAAAAAATATTTGCAAGTCCTATATATTTTAATTTTACAAAAAGTTTTGCTATAAAAATATCAATCGCTTTTGCCTTGTAAGCTAAAATAAAAGGTGTGCCAACTAAAGCTGCTTCTAAGGTAGCAGTTCCACTACAAATAAAAGCAAAATCAGATTTTTTAAGCACTTTTGGAGTATCGCTTTGTATTTTAAAAGCACTTATATCACCATAAAGCTCTAATCTTTTAAGATTAAAAGGAGGGATACAAAGTATTTTTTCACCTTTAAATTTAGCACTTAATTCTCTAAAAATAGGCATTAAACGCTTTATCTCACTTTTTCTTGATCCTGGTAAAAAGGCTATTGTTTTTTCATCTATTTTTTTAAAAAGTAATTTTTTTATATCATTTTTATCTTTAAATTCTTTTATTTCATCTAAAAGTGGATGTCCCACATAAATACTTTTACTAAAAAATTCTTTATCAAAAGGAAGTATAGAAGCTAAAATATCAAAATTTTTTTCTATTATAGGAATCCGTCCTTTTTTCCAAGCCCAAACTTGAGGTAAAATATAATAAATCTTTTTTATATTGGCGTTTGCTTTATTTAAAGCTTTAGCTAAAGGTATATTAAAAGCAGGAGAGTCAATACAAAGTAAAGTATTTATATCATTTTGCATAGCTAAATTTACAAGTTTTTTAATGGCTTCTTTTGCTTTAAAAATAAGTGGTAAAACCTCTATAAAACCCATAGCACTAAATTCGTGCGAGCTATATAAAGGTTTATTTTTTAAATTAAATTCTTTGCATAAATTTTCATCATAAATTCCTAAAAGTTCAAACTCTCCATATAAACTACTATAAGCTTTTAAAACTTCTTTTAAATGTAAATTTGCCGAAGGTTCTAATGCACAAACTAAAATTTTTTTCATTTAATTCTTTCTAAAGATTTGATTTGTTTTAATATTTATCAAATTTTTACTCCCACCACAATAAGTTTGATTATCTTTTATATTCTAAGGATATATTATTGTAAAAACTAATAAAATCTAAATTTTTTAAAATATCTTGATATTGGTTAAATTGTTTCTTAATGGTTTGAAGTGTGAAATTGGTATGTTTTATTGTTTTCATTTAATGCCTCAATTTAAACTTTTAGTGATTTATTATATAAAAACAAAACTTCTAATTTATAAATATTTTTTTAAATCATCTATAAATATATAAAATCTAATAATTTAAACTAAATTATAATTTATACAAGCTCCTTTTGAAATGTAATGCTTTGCTTACAAAACTGACAAGTTATAGAAATAAAATGCATAGCTATTTTTTTATGAACATCATATTTGGTACTATAAGTTTTATTTCTGCAAGAACAAGTATATAAGTAAATTTTTTCCAGTGATTTTTTTAAATTAAAAATATTACGTTTTTTTGAATCAGCAAAATCATAAATTTTTACATCATCTTTATATATGTGTTCTAATAACCATTGTTTAGTCGATAAATATAATTTTTCTTTCAAATCATTTGTTGTCTTTGCGTATCTTACAAAATTTATCATAGATTTTAATATATTTTTATGTTTTAATCTATGAGCATAAAATAAAGGATAATTGATATTTTTCATATAATTTTCTTCATACTCAAAATGCCTTTTTATGCAATTGAATAAATCAAATAATATAGTTTTTAACTCTTTTCTACTTATATGTTTTTGTAAAATTTCATCTAGTTTTTCTACTAAATTAAATAATTCTTTGTGCTGTTCATTTATAATTTGCATTTTTATATTTTGTTTAATTTCAAATTTAGTGATCATTGTTTTATCCATGCTAAAATACCTATAGTTATTTTATTATTTATTTAAAATAATATCATAATTTATTTAAAAATTATTAATAAAAGGAAAAAAATATGGATATAGTAAATAGATTTTTAAGATACACAAAGATAAACACCACTACAAATAAAGAAAATGGGGCTTTAGGGATAATGCCATCAAATCCAAAAGAGCTAGAGCTTGCTAATTTACTAGCACAAGAATTAAAAGATCTAAATTTAAAAGATATAAAAGTTAGAGAAAATTCAATAACAACAGCCGTTTTACCAGCTAATAGTCCAAATTTACCAAAAATAGCTTTTTTTGCTCACTTAGATACTAGTATGGAACAAACCAATGATACAAAGGCTAAAATTACTCATTATGAAGGTGGAGATATTTGTTTAAATGAGGAGTTAAAAATTTATTTAAAAGAAAGCGAATTTAAAGAATTAAAAAATTATATAGGTGATGATATCATACATACAGATGGAACTAGTTTATTAGGCGGTGATGATAAAGCAGCTATTGCCGCTATTATGGATATGCTTGAATTTTTTACTAAAAACCCAGATATAAAACACGGAGATATCTATACTTGCTTTCTACCAGATGAAGAGCAAGGATTAAAAGGTGCTAAAGCATTTGATATCAAAGAAATAAATGCTGATTTTGGATATTGTTTAGATTGTTGTGGAATAGGTGAGTTTATATATGAAAATTGGAATGCGGGAGATTGTGAAGTAGAATTTATTGGCAAATCAGCTCACCCTATGAATGCTAAAGGAAAACTCGTAAATTCACTGATATTAGCTCACAAATTTATTGCTATGTTGCCAAATGGAGAAGCACCAGAATACACAGAAAACAAAGAAGGTTATTTTTGGGTAAAAGAATTAAAAGGCAATAGTGCTAAAACTATATTAAAAATAGACGTTAGAGAATTTGATGATAAAAAATATCAACAAAGAATGCAATTTTTACAAAATTTATGCGATAGCTTTAAACAACTTTATGGCGAAGAAAAAATAAATATAAAATTAAGTGATAGATATAAAAATGTTTTTAATTCCTTAAAAAGCACTCAGAGTATTCCTATAACATTAGCTTTAAAAGCTTATGATAATTTAAATATAAAACCAAAAATTATTTCTATGCGTGGTGGATATGATGGTGCTATATTATCTGAAAAAGGCTTGCCTTGTCCAAATATATTCACAGGAGCACATAATTTTCATTCTATATATGAATATTTGCCTGTTAATTCCTTAAAATCAGCAAGCAAAGTTTTACAAGAAATCATCATTCTTGCTAGCAAAAGTTAATCTATAAAGATTAACTTTAAAGCATAAAAAATGCTATAGCAAACAAAGATACAATAGAGCCAAGCATAGTTCTTTTAACTATTTCTATAGTATTTGTTCTAGCTATACCAGCTACTATTATATTTGCTGCCATTATAGGAGACATAACCCTTCCTAAAACTCCAGCTATAGTAACTGCAGTTCCTAATTTAATTTGATCAAAGCCTAATTTATCAGCGTGTATAGTTATAGATTCATTAAAAGCAATAGCAGGTGCATCTCCACTTCCTGTAACCACAGCCATTAAAAATGGTATAAAAGTTCCACCAAATTTAACATAATCTTGTTCATTTTTCAAAAATTCTATAACCGCATCAATAGCACCACAGGCTTTTAAACCGGTTACAAAAACGGTGGCTGTTATGATAATACCTACAACATTTGCGTAAGATTTTCCCATACCATTAAAAAATTCATTACAAATATCACTAGGCTTACTCCAAGTTATAATGATTGTTATAATAGCACCTAAAAGCATAGCTTCAGCAACACCAAGCTTTGTCGTCCAAGCAAATAAAAAACCAAAATTTTCATTTTGTGGCAAAGAACTAGCACCTATTACAAGTAAAATTATAGGGACTAAAGGCATTAAAGCATAAAGTTTATTTGCTTTTTCAATTTCATTGTTATTTTCTTCTTGCTCTGCTTTATAAACAACACCTTTATTATAATCTTTTAAAATCAAAGCCATAATAACCAAACAAATACAAGTTATACCACCAGCTACCATAGAATTTGGTATTTGAACCTTTATAACTTCTGGTATAGAAACATTTGCCATACTAGAAACGATACTATTGTGAGAAGTACCAGGTGATAAAACACCGCCTAAAGTGCCAGTTACAACACTAGCTGCTGCCATAGCAGGTTTAATACCTGAAGCCATTAAAAGCGGTATCAAGGTAGCTCCAACTGCAGCACTACAACCAGCAGCTGAAGGGATAGCTATAGAAATAAAAAAAGTTATACTAAATGCTATAGGTATAAGTAAAAAACCTAAATTTCTAAGCGGAGAAGTTAAAAATTTAACTAAATGCATATCACATTTTGTATATTTCATAACAAAAGCAAAACCCATACTGGCACAAATTGCCTTTAAAATACTAGCTTTTGTCATAGTTAAAGTAAAAGCATTTAACGCTTCTATTGGCTTAAAAGATACTAAGCACAAGATAAAACCAACGCCAAATAACACACTTTTAGTTTCATACTTTTTAATAAGCAATACTACAGCGACTAAAGTTCCTAAAATAGCTATAATCAAATATATATCTTGAGTTAAATTTTGCATAATTTTCCTTAATAAGTATATTCTTTATTTAGTTTTAAAACACTCTCTTGCATAGGATAAGTAAAAATTTTTACATCTTTATAACCTATAACTTCTAAGGTGTTGTTTTTTATTTTTAAAGCACAACCTTCAGGTAAAGCATAAACTTTATCATTTTGATTGATTATCAAATACTCTTGCAGACGCTCTTCGCGACTTTCTCCATTGTGTCCTTGTATCTTACCGCTTATAAAATGAGGGTTTATTTGATGCGGAAAAAGATTTAAACTATCAAAGCTTTCAGGCATCACTATAGGCATATCATTTGTCGTCTTAATGCTCTTTCCTGCTATATTCGATCCAGCACTCCAGCCTATATAACAGGCACCATTTTTAATACTCTCTCTTATATTTTCTAATAAATCATTTTTATAAAGTTGATTTAAAAGCTCAAAACTATTTCCGCCACCTACCATAATTACTTTAGCATTTAAAATAGCCTCTTTTGCATTATTAAATTTATGTAAAGATTTTATGTTATTTCTTTGCAAACCTTGTTTTACTTTTTCTTCATACTCATCATAAGTTCTACGAATGCTCGCATAAGGTATAAAAAGAATTTGTTCATTTAAAACATCATTTTCCTCTAAAAAAGAATCAATAAACACTCTTGTATGACTTAAATACGCACTATCTTGATAAGATGATGCACTAAAGAGTAAAAGGTTTAGCATATTTTCTCCTTTAAAAATTTTTAAGCATTATAGTATTAAATTATTTATATTAACAATAAAAATCGCTTATTTTTAAAATGATTATATAAATTTTTTATTTTATATAACTTTTATTAAAAATTTATTATTATTTTTAATTAAACATAATTTTTATCTAAGCTAAAAATAAAAAGAGATTTTTTATAAACTTGATGTTAAAATCACATTCTTAAATTTAAATCAAAGTAATAACAATGAAAGAAATTTTAATTACAAATGATGATGGCTACGAAAGTAAAGGGCTTATAAAACTTATCAAAATGCTAAAAAAAGAATTTAAAGCTAAAATTACCATAGTCGCTCCAGCTACTGAAAAATCAGCTTGCTCACATTCTATCACTTTAACAAAACCTTTAAGATTTCATAAAATTAAAAAACGATTTTACAAACTCAACGATGGCACTCCTGCTGATTGCATTTATCTTGCTTTGCATACTTTTTATAAAAAACGCTTACCAGATCTTGTAATTAGCGGGATTAACAAAGGGGCTAATATAGGTGAAGATATCACTTATTCAGGCACTTGTGCAGGTGCTATGGAAGCAGTTTTACAAGGAATTCCTGCTATTGCTTTGTCTCAATTTTATCAAGATAATCAAAAAAAATTAAATTTTAAACTTGCTTTAAAGCTCACAAAAAAAATAGTTAAAAATATTTTTAAAAAAAAATTTCCTTTAAATAAAAAAGAATTTTTAAATATTAATTTCCCTTCCTCAAAGGTAAAATTCAAAGGAATTAAAGTTTGCAAAACAGGAAAAAGAATTTATAATTATAAAGCACACTCAAACACTAATCCAAGAGGCGTGCGGTATTATTGGCTAGCCTCCACAGATCTTAATCACGAAAAAGAAAAAAAATCTGACATTGCACTTTTAAAGAAAGGTTATGCAACCATAACCCCTATAATGCTTGATTTAACAGCTCATAAACAAATAAAAAATCTTAAAAAATGGATAAAAAATGGATAGATACACTCGCATAAAATGGCTTATAAATGATGATAATTTTAACAAAATTCAAAATACTAAAATTCTAGTTTGCGGACTTGGTGGCGTTGGTGGGATATGTGTAGATGCTTTATATCGCAGTGGTTTTACCAACCTTACTTTAATAGATGCTGATAAATTTGAAATCACAAATCAAAACCGCCAAATTCATAGTGAAAATATAAATGAAGAAAAAGCTAAAGTTTTTGAGAGAATTTATAAAGTTAAGGGTATAGTTAGCAAGATTGATGATCAATTTTTGAGTGAATTTGATTTGAGTGAATTTGATTTAATTATTGATGCGATCGATGATATACCCGCTAAAGTAGCTTTAGCAAATTTAATCAATTTCAAAAAACAAATTTTTATTTCATCAACCGGAGGAGCTAGAAAATTAGATCCTACGCGTATAAAAACAACAAGTATTTTTAAAACTTATGGTGATGCACTTGCAAAAAAATTCCGCTATGAGCTTAGAAAATCGGGTTTTAAAGGAAATTTTGATGTAGTGTTTTCTGATGAAGAAGCAAATTGCAAAAATCTTGGTTCCTTTATGGGTGTAACAGCTTCATTTGGCCTTACTCTAGCTTCTTTGGCTCTAAGAAAGGTTCTTAATGAAAAACGATTGTAGAAAATTTTATAAATTTAGAGCTTTGCAAGAATGCAAAGGTCAATACATCTTACCAAAAAAAGTAGAAGAAATTTTCCTAGAAAATTATCTTTATGCACCTAGCTTTGAAAAACTTAATGATGCCAAAAGAAGGTTTGTTTTATTATGAAGAAATAACCGCAAAAGATCTTGAAAATATAAAAAATCTCAAAGAAGCAAAATACATTTGCTCTTTTAGTGCTATCAATCTTAAAAACTATGAAAAGCTTATGTGGGCTCATTATGCAAACGGATCTAAAGGAATAAAAATCAAATTTTCACTCATAAAAAATACAGCAAAAAAAGTTAGCTACATAAAAAAAGATAAAAGAAAAATATACAACAATATTGAAGCGATAAAATACGACTTAGATACGATAAAAAATTAATTTTTTTGACACATAAAAAATAAAGAATGATAAGTCAAGGTATTTTGAAATTCTTTTTCATAGTTTTTTAAAAATTCTTTTCCTATAAAAAAATTCTTTTGCAAAGCATTTACTCCGCTTAATTTTAAATGCCTAAAAAGTTCCAAAGTAGAGTTAAATTTTAAATTTATAATCTCTTCTTTAGCTTCTAAAATATTAAAATTTTGAGAGAGTTTTTTTGAAATTTGATCTAAACTAAGATAATCTAATGACAAATTCGTGCTTTGCTTAATCTGCTTAAAATTTTTTTCTCCAAAAGTAGAAAAAAGTAAAATTCCATTTTTATTAAATATAATAGTAAAATTTTTTACAACTTTATCAAAATCAAGCCATTGCATACAAGCATTAGAAGCAATAAGATCAAATTTTTTATAAAAAAAATGATGATTTTGTAATTCATTCATATTAAAAATACCAAATTCATCATATTTGCAAGGATTTTCAAAGAAAAAAATATCATTTAAAAAATACTTTTGAAATTTTATATTTTTTTGCAAGATTTTACTAAATTCACCTGTGCCACAACCAAATTCAAACACTTCATTAAAACTTGAAAATTTATGCTTTATCATTTGACACAAAGTCTCTCCCATAGCTTTTTGTATGGGGGTATTAAAATTATAAGTATTTTTTGCTTTTAAAAAAGTTTGCAAAGCTCTTCCCAGAAATTAAATTTAAAAAATACAAAATGTGGTTCATCAATAATTTTTGCTTTTTCTTTAAAAAAATTTAAAGTATTTTTTGAAGGAAATATCTTATCATCTTTGCTAATTAATGCTCTATCCCAAATTAAATTTTCATTTAAATCTTTAATGCAAAAATCATACAAACTTAAAAGCTCTTGCTTTAAATATTGTGTTGTTTCAAAATAAAAATTTTCACTTAAATCAAGCTTTTTTTCTAGTAAATTTACTTTAAAATTTTCAAGATCAAAATTTTTCATCGTAAGCTTAAAAATCGAATTTTTAATCCCAAATTCATCATTTATAGGTAAATTTGTCCCATTTATAGCTATTTTTTTATCAAATTTTACATCTTTTAAAATTTTACTTGCCACACAAACTCCCATAGAAAAAGCTATAAGAGTGATTTTTTCAAATTTGCTTAAATCAAAATCAAATTCAAAACTCGTATAATCATATATCATCAAAACATTTTCATCACTTTTTAAATGTGAAAAATGACTAAAATGCGAGCCAAATCCAGAAAAAAATAAAATTAAATTTGATGAATGTTGATTTTTGTGTAAAAAATAAGTTTTCAAAGTATTTTTAAAACCCTTTCTAAATCTTCTTTTACTAAACCACTATGCAAAGAAAAGCGAATTCTAGCGGTATTTTTAGCCACAGATGGCTCTTTAATAGCTGGTGCAAAAATACCATTTTCTAAAAGCTTTTGAGAAATTTTATTTGCTAGTGAATTTTTCCCTAAAATTAAAGAGATGATATAAGCTTCACCTAAAATTTCACCCTTATTTGCTAAAGCATTTTTAAACCAAGTATTTAATTTAAAAAGTTTATTTCTTTGTGTTTTAAATTCGCTTAAATGTTTAAAAATATGCAAAGTCCAAGCTACATTTATCGGTGCAATAGCAGTTGAATATATAAAAGCTCTGGCTTTATTGATAAAAAAATCCTTTTCATCACTTATCATACAAGCTCCCATAGAAGCTATAGCCTTACCAAAAGTAAAAACTAAAAAATCTATTTCCTTTTCTAAGCCTAAAAATTTCACATAACCCAAACCATCATCTCCAAAACACCCTATGCTATGAGCTTCATCAATATAAATTTTTATATTTTTAAACTCTTTTTTTAATTTTACAAATTCCTTTATAGGTGCAAAATCTCCATCCATACTAAATAAAGCTTCGCTTATGATGATGATATTTTCAAATTCTTTATGGTATTTTTGCACTAAGCTTTGCAAATGCTTTATATCATTATGTTTAAACCTCATAAATTTAGCCCCACCAAGCCTTAAGCCATCGATGATACTTGCATGCACTTGCTTATCTGCTAAAAATAAAGTATTTTTAATACTTGCTAAAGCTTGCAAACAACTTGTATTTAAGCTATATCCACTATTAAAATGCAGGACTTTTTTACTAAATTTAGCCTCTAAAAAGCTTTCAAATTCTGTAAAAATTTCAAAATTTCCACTCAAGCTTCTTGAGCTTGAACTAGAAAATTCAAATTCTTTTAAATGTATTAAAAAATCCTGTTTTAATGCTTTTTCATTGCTTAAATTTAAATAATCATTACCCGCTAAATTTAGCAATTTTTGATCGTTATAAATGACATATTTTCCTTTATGCTTTAATGAGCGTAAAATTCTAAAATTATCTTGTTGTTTTAGCTCATCTAAAATTTGTGTAATTTGCATATTTAATCCAAATTTATCTTTTAAGCCTTGCGTAAGCTTGACAACCTTTATCAATTCTTAAATCACAAGTCTTACCAAAATATTCTAAAGCTTTAGGAATATCTTTTTTGACACCTTTTCCATTTTCATACATAATACCAATATTATAACAACCTCTACCATTATCTAGCTCACAAGCTTTTTCAAAATATTCTACTGCTTTAAAATTATCTTTTTTAACACCAGTT
>NZ_JAHHTD010000014.1 GCF_020024835.1 Campylobacter sp.
TGAACTTGCATGGGAAATGAATTTACCTTTACCGGATAATTATGAGTTTGTGTTTTTACATCATGGTAATATAGGAAGTATTGCTTTTAATTTATTTTGTATGTTGTCAAATATAAAAATGTTTTTTGCAGATACAAAAGATAATTATATATTTACTTATGCTAGTTTATTGCAAAATATACCTTTTATTCCAGCTCTTTACAATAATATTCTTGGAGTGGATTATAATGGTGAAAAATATGAGAAAATATTTTATTTATTTCAAAAACAATATACAATATTATATATTGCAAGAGATCCAATATCTATAATAAAGTCTAGATTAAACCATCCTGATGGGGCTCCATTTGAAAATATAACTGAAAATATGAAAAATATCACTTATTTTAATAATGATTTTAAGAATTTATTTCCTAAAATGGCCTATGGATTCCATTCATTAGAAAAGGCAGATATAAGACATATAAGAGGTTACTTATGGGATTATAGTTTGGATTTAAGTTATCCTATATTTAAAAATACCATTAAAAAAATTATGTTTATAAATTTTAATTCTATATGTTCTAAATATGCTTTTAATACATTTGTTTTTTTGTGTCATCAGCTAAATTACAATCCTCCATTAAAAAAATATCAAATATTATTTGAAAAAAGGATACTTAAAGACCAAGGTTTGTTTCATTTACCAGTAAAAATACATATTGATAAATTTATTGTATGGATTTATTCATATTATGACTATATAGTAAATATAAATAAAGTGGTAAATTATGTTGATATAGGAGATGATATTTGTAAAGAATATAGCTTTTCTATTTTGGAAAATATTATATTGTTAGCAGATCAAGATACTAAAAATAAAATTTCTAAAAATGATAAAATAAGTATGATATTTAAAGAATATATTATAAAATATATTCAAGCTTTAGACTTATATGTTAAAGATATAAGAGATAATTTAATTACTGAAGAACAAGTTTTAGATTATATAGGAAAAGATGTAAATTTAATGTATGAAGTTAAATCAATGATAGATAAAAATCAAAGATTAATTAATTATTATAATCCTGAATATTTAAAAACTTGGAAATACTATCAAGAATTTGAAAAAATGTGTGAAGAATTAGATGGAAAAGAGGAGTCTTTAAAAGAAAATATAAGTAATAATTAAATATAATATTAAAATTAATTTCAAGGAGATTTTATGAAACAGGGTGATTTTAGTGAAGTAGCAAAACATTATCATAATAGACCCGCATATAGCACTATGTTAATACAAAAGCTTATTAAATGTGTAAATGATAAAAATAAAGAACATATGAATGTTGTTGAAGTAGGTGCTGGAACTGGAAAATTGACTAAGATATTAGCAGATGAGTTTAGTCTTATTATAGATGCAGTTGAGCCAAATGACAATATGCGTGAAGAGGGTAAAAAATTTACTCAAAATTCTAAAAATATTACTTGGCATAAAGGTAGTGGCGAGGTTACAAATATAGAAAGTGATTATGCTGATTGGCTTATTATGGCTAGTTCTTTTCACTGGACTGACCCTAATAAATCTTTACCTGAATTTGCAAGAGTGCTTCACGGGGGGGGGTATTTCACTGCAATATGGAATCCACGCCATATAGTTGAAGGCTCTGTATTTTATGAAATCGAAGAGGAAATTAAACATATTGTACCAGAGCTTGCTCGTGTAAGTAGTGGCACTCAAAATGTTAAAAATTGGGAAGAAATTCTTGTTTCGACAGGAGATTTTAAAGATTGTTTTTTTATGGAATGTGATTATTATGAGCTTATGGATAAGCAAAGATATCTTGGAGCTTGGCATTCTGTAAATGATATTCAAGCACAAGCTGGTAAAGCTAGATGGGAAGAAATTTTAAAGATGATAGAAAATAAAATTTCTTCTATGGATATTATAAAAATTCCTTACAAAATTCGTGCATGGACGGCGTGTAAGGCTTAAATAAACTAAAGGAAAATGATATGGAAAAAATAGTAGAACAAGTGTGGGATTATACAAAGCATGCGAAATTTTATTCTTATAGACCAAATTACGCACCACTTAGTATAGATTTATTAGTAAAACTTGCTATGGGGGGGGTAAAGCTCACAAAATAAAGGTTGCAGATATAGGTGCTGGAACTGGTAATTTAAGTATAATGTTAGCTGAGCGTGGTTGTAAAGTGGTTGCAGTTGAGCCAAATGATGCTATGAGAGAGATTGGCAAAGAACGCACAAAAGATTTAGATATAGAATGGGTAAGAGCTACTGGGATTGATTCTACTTTGAAAGATGGTGAATTTGATTGGGTTAGTTTTGGATCTAGTTTTAATGTTATGGATAGAACTATGGCTTTGAAAGAAAGTTATAGATTATTAAAGCAAGATTGTTATTTTACTTGTATGTGGAATCATAGAGATTTAAACGATCCTATACAAAAAGAAGCTGAGAATATAATAATGGAATTTGTCCCTAATTATACGCGAGGAACTAGACGTGAAGACCAAAGACCTGTAATTGAAGCGCATAAAGAGCTTTTTGATAATATTATTTATCTAGAAGAGGATTTTTATTTTCATCAAAGTATAGAAAATTATATCAATGCTTGGCAGAGTGTTAAAAATCCTTATTGGGATTTAGAGACTAAAGAAGGGGTTGAGTTATTTGAGAAAATTACTCAAAAATTAAAGCAAAATTTGCCTGCTGAATTTGATATTAAATATACAACAAGAGCTTGGAGTGCTAAGAAAGTAAAATAAAGAGGAAAAATGAATAAATTGGTATTTGACACTAAGGCTAGAAATTTAATTAATCTTGAAAATATTTTAGAAAATGCAAAAATTTTAAAGGCCGTGGTTTGCTCTTTAAATGAAATTTCAAATGATGAAAAAAGTGTTTTAGATAAAATTTCACTTCTAAAGAGTGATAAATTAATAATTCGTAGTTCATCAAAAAGTGAAGATAGCTTCAAGTGTTCAAATGCCGGTGCTTTTTTAAGTCTTGCAGATATTTCAAATAAAAAAGATGATTTATTAAATGCAATTAAAAAAGTAGGTTCTTCTATGCCTAGTAATGATGATGAGATACTCATTCAAGCTATGCTTAAAAATATCAAAAAATGTGGAGTCGCTTTTAGTGTAGATAAGGATAATTTTGCTCCATATTTTTGCTTACAATATGATGAAAATGGATCTAATAGCTCGATTACAGATGGAAGTGCAAAAAGTGCAAAAACTTATTTTCATCATAGAGATGATGAAAACATCAAAGATAATGATATTAAGAGAGTGATAACTTTAATCAAAGAGCTAGAAAATATTTTTGATTGCAATTTTTTAGATATAGAATTTGCATTTGATGATAATGATGATTTATATTTATTACAGGTTAGACCTTTGATTATGCAAGGAAAATTAAATTTATTTAATGCTTTGCCTAAAGAAGCACTTTTGAGGCTTCAAAAGAGATTTTCTTCTTTGCAAGAATTAAGACCTAGAGTGCTTGGAAAAAAGGGTATATTTGGCGTAATGCCTGATTGGAATCCTGCTGAAATTATAGGACTTAGACCAAGGAGACTGGCCTTTAGTTTATATAAAGAGATTGTAGCAGATAATATATGGGCTTATCAAAGAGATAATTACGGCTATAAAGATTTAAGATCTCATCCTTTAATACATTCTTTTTTAGGAATGCCTTATGTTGATGTTAGGCTTTCTTTTAATTCTTTTATACCAAAAGATTTAGATGAGGAATTGGCTGCTAAATTGTTAGATTATTATTTAGATAAATTAGATCAAAATCATAATTTACACGATAAAGTAGAATTTGATATAGTTTTTTCTTGTTATGATTTTAATTTAAGTCATAGACTAAAAGGTTTATTAAACTATGATTTTAATGAAAATGAATTAAAACGTATAGAATTTTCACTTTTAAATTTAACAAATAACATAATTAATCCTAAGAATGGATTATACATAAAGGATATTAAAAAAGTAGAAAAATTAAAGCAAAATTATCATCAAATAATTAATTCAAATTTTTCACCTATAGATAAAATATATTGGTTGATTGAAGAATGCAAAAGATATGGAACTTTACCTTTTGCTGGAGTGGCAAGGGCTGGATTTATAGCTATGACTATGTTAAATTCTTTAGTAGCAATAGACTTTTTTACTAAAGAAGAAAAAAATGAATTTTTAGCTTCTTTACACACTGTGAGTAAAACTCTTAGCGAAGATATACAAAATTTAAATGAAAATAACAAAAATGAATTTCTAAAAAAATTTGGACATTTAAGAGCAGGAACTTATAATATTTTATCACCAAGGTATGATGAAAATTTTGATTTTTATTTTGATATGAATAAACAAAGTCAAAAAGTTGTCCATAATGAATTTAAACTAAGTGATGATAAGATGAAGAGCTTAAATATTTTACTTAGAGAGCACGGGATATCTATTGACGCAAATGATTTTTTAATATTTTTAAAGACGGCTATAGAAGGTAGAGAATTTGTTAAGTTTGAATTTAGTAAATTATTATCACATACTCTTAGTTTAATAGGAGAACTTGGGCACTATTATGAAATAAAAAAAGAAGATATAGCACATTTAGATATAAAAAATATATTAAATCTTTACTCGACTTTGTATTCTAAAGATCCTAGAAAACAATTTTTAAGTCAAATAGAGGAAAACAAAAAAGAATATGAGCTTACTTTAGCATTAAAACTTCCTGCTTTAATTACAGATAGCGAACAATTTTTTGGATTTTTTAGTTTTGGTACTAATCCAAATTTTATAACACAAAAAAGTATCAATGCTAAGATAGCTTTAGAAAATGATAAAGATTTAGAAGGAAAGATAGTATTAATTTATGCAGCAGATCCTGGATATGATTATTTATTTTCTAAAAATATAGCTGGTTTTATAACTTGCTATGGTGGTGCAAATTCACATATGGCCATACGTGCTTCAGAATTATCAATGCCTGCAGTTATAGGTGTTGGAGAAGAAAATTTTAAAAAATATTTACAAGCTGATAGATTAAGAATAGAGTGTCAGAGTGAGCAAATAATTTGCCTATGAAATTTATCGCTATAAGTCAAAGATTAATTGCAAATGAAAGTTATTATGAGGAAAGAGAATGTTTAGCATTAGATTGGGGGAAATTTTTTAAAGAAAATTTACAAGGTTTTTTACCTATCCCCTTATCTTATGAGCTTGAATTTGAAAAGTATCAATCTTTAGTAAGTGCGGTTATACTAAGTGGCGGTAATGATTTGTATCTTTTAAATAAAAATGATTTATCTAAAAAGAGAGATAATTATGAAAAAGATATTATAAAAATTTGTATTAGAGAAAATATACCTTTACTTGGAATTTGTAGAGGTGCTCAAATGATAGCTTCTTTTTTTGATTCTACTTTTATTATGAGTAAAAATCATATTAAAGAACATAAAATTTATTTAGATGATAAAAAAATTTGTGTAAATTCTTTTCATAATTTTTGTATAAATAAACTTGGTGATGATCTTGAAAGTTTGGCCTTTGCAGAAGATAAAACTATAGAAGCTTTTAAACATAAACAATTTAAAATTTATGCTACTATGTGGCACATAGAGAGAGAAAAAGGTTTAAGTGAAAGAAGTATTTTTTATAATTGGTTAAAGGAAATAAAATGAATGTATTGATTTTAGCAGCTGGACTTGGTACAAGACTTATGCCACTTACGCAAAATAGTCCAAAATGTATGGTGGAGTATAAAAATCAAAAAATTATAGATTATGAATTGCAAGCTTTAGATGATGTAAATGAAATTGGTATTGTTGGTGGATATTTATTTGATACTTTAAAAAATTATATAAAAAGCAAATACGATATTAAGTTTTTTTATGAAAATAAAAATTATGATAAAACAAATATGGTTTATAGTTTGTTTTGTGCTAGAGATTTTTTACAAAGATGTATAGAACAAGAACAAGATTTATTGATTTCTTATGCAGATATAGTGTATTTTAAAGATGCAATTTTAAAATTACAAAATTCTCAAAGCGATTTTTCTATTTTAGTAGATGAAAATTGGAGAGAACTTTGGGATAAAAGATTTGCTAATCCATTAGACGATGCTGAAAGTTTGATAATAAAAAATGATTTAGTGATAGAGCTTGGTAAAAAAACTTATACTTATGAACAAATTAATGCCCAATATATGGGTTTATTTAAATTTTCTTATACTTTTTTGCAAGAAGTTATTAAGGTATATGATAATTTAGATAGAAATATTTTATACGATAATAAAGATTTTGATAATATGTATATGACTAGTTTTTTACAACTTTTAATAGACAAATATAATAACGCACGAGCACTTAAATTTCAAGGGCAGTGGATGGAAATAGACTCTATAGATGATTTGAGAATATAATGCAAAATGTATTTGAGCTTTTAAAAAATCATTTAGATAGTAAAAAAGCTAATTTACTGCTACAAGCTTTAAGATATAGCAATGATGAAAAAGCTCAACAATTTATTTTGCAAAATATTGCAAATATTATAAAATGGTTAAATTGCGATGAATTTAAAAAATATGAAAATTATCCTTATCCACCTTTGTTAAATCCTGAAAATATAGATATTGAAGCGAGTGATTATTGTGCTATGCTTGCTTGGAATTTAAATATACCTTTAAAAAATGCAAAATTTATTTATATATCTCCTCATGGAGTTGGTGCAGCTGCTTTTTTAACTTTACTGAATTTATCGTGTGATGTTTATTGTCCTGTTTCTTGGGTTTTACCTCCTCAATCTGATCATAGGTATAGTTTGAGTTTTAAATCTTTAATTACGTATTATCAATCAGCGATTAATATATCAGAAATCAATGTAGCACAAATAGATAAATATCTATCTTTGATAGATCAAGACATACCAATTTTAATTCAAGTTAGAGATCCAATATCCTTACTCAAACATAGTTATGGTAGGGATTGGAGTAAGGTCAAAAGGAATTATCCGCAAGATTTTGATTTAAACTATGATTATAGTTTTTATATCAATTTTCTTACTCCTAAAAAAACTTATATGAAAGATGATTTTGAAAATTTATTAGATCATACTTTTATCATACATTTTTTACTTGATAAAATCAATCAAAATAAGATTACTTATCTTGATATGAGTGAGCTTTCTTCTGATAATATCTTTAATACTTTTACACATTTAGCACAAAAATTTGATTTTACCCCCCCCCATAATAATGATAAAGATTTTTTTCAAAGAAAGGAATTTAGAGGCTATATGAGATATTTGTTGCCTTTAAATTTTTATGTGGATAAAAATATTAAATTAAATATTACTAGATTTGGTATGGGCGGAGATGATATAAATGTATTTGATAAGATCAGTCAAAATGATCTAAAAAATGATATTGGAATTTATATAGAAAAAGAAAAACTAGATCTTTTTTTAAAACATAAAAATTATGATAAAATCAAAAAATACTTATCTTGTTTTTTAGATGATATAAAATATGTAGTTGATTTTACAGAAGATACTATGATGAAAGAATGTGAGGTTTTGGATTATTTAAAAAATAATTTAAAAGCAAGAATTAAACTAAAAAATATTCTTGATAAAGAATTAATTCATATTAAACAACATCGCCCTGATATAGTAGCTTCTTGGAAGTATTATCAAGAGTTTGAAAAAATGTGTAAGGAAGATATATGAAGTATTCTATTATATGGCTAACTGGGCTTGCAGGTAGTGGAAAGAGCACTATAGGAAAAGCTTTGTATGAAAGATTAAAGCAAGAGCATAAGAATATAATTTATCTTGATGGAGATGAGTTAAGACAATTGCTCGGACATTATGGATATGATAGGCAAAGTCGTATTGATATGGCTTTGAAAAGATCTCAATTTGCAAAATTTTTAAATAATCAAGATATGATAGTTATTGTAACTACTATATCAATGTTTAATGAAATTTATGAATACAATAGAAAAAATTTTAAACAATACTTTGAAATTTATGTAAAATGTGATATGCAAGAGTTGATTAAAAGAGATCAAAAAGGACTTTATACAAAAGCTTTAAATAAAGAAATATCCAATGTTGTCGGTGTAGATATACCATTTGATGAGCCAAGATCAGATTATATTATAGATAATTCTATGCAAAATAATTTAGCTTGCAAGGTTGATATGATAGTGAAGCAAATCTTGTGAATTTTTATACCACTTCAAAAAAGCTTATTGTTAATGTTAAGAAATTTTATCTTGTATATTTGTTTAATTTTTTTAAAAAGATAGATAAAGATGATATTTTTGTAGGTTGGGGTCGTAAAAACTCTGGACTTAAGGCTTTAAAATTAGCTGAAAAATATAATGTAAAATTTATGCTTTTAGAAGATGGCTTCTTGCGTTCTTTGAATTTAGGATTAGACGATAGTCCTAGTTTTTCTTTAGTAAAAGATGATGTGGGTATTTATTATGATGCAACTATGCCTTCAAAACTTGAAAATATTTTAAATACTTATGAATTTAATTTTAAAGAATTAGAGCAAGCAAAAAAAGCTATACAATTTATAAAAAAAGAGAAATTAAGTAAATATAATAACAATATCTCCGTATCACAAAATTTATTTAATTCCAATGAAAAACGGATTTTAATTATCACACAAGTGGCTAATGATGCTTCACTTAAATTTGGTTTAGCTAATGAATTTTCCACACAAGATATTATAAATGATACTATCAAAGAAAATCCAAATGATAAAATTTATATTAAAATTCATCCTGATGTTTTAAGCGGTAAAAAACAAAGTGATTTTGATGTAAAAAATTTACCAAAAGAATGTGTGATTTTAAAAGAAAATTATAATCCCATTGAGCTTTTAAGTTATTTTAAAAAAGTATATACTAAAACTTCACAAATGGGTTTTGAAGCTTTAATGATGGGATGTGAGTGTGTGTGTTATGGTATGCCTTTTTATGCTGGTTGGGGTTTAACACAAGATAAATTAATATGTCAAAGAAGAGTTAAAAAAAGAAGTTTAGAAGAAATTTTTTATGCTACTTATATACTTTATAGTGAGTATTTTAATCCTTATTTAAATCAAAAAAGTGATATTTTTGATACTATTAAAACTTTAGCAAAATATAAAAAAATTGAACAAAATAATTCTTATAATTTATATTTTTTAGGTTTTACTTTATGGAAAAGATGGTTTGTTAAGCCATTTTTTAAAGCTAAAAATAATAAAACTATCTTCTTAAAATCAAAAAAACAGCTTTATAAGATAAAATTAAATTCACAAGATAAAATTTTTATTTGGGGTAAAAAATATAATAAAGATGAATTAGCAAAATATTTTAAAAATCAATTATTTTTTGTAGAAGATGGCTTCTTGCGTTCTATTTCCTTAGGATCTGATCTTACTCGCCCCTTTTCTTTAATAGTTGATAGTAAGAATTTGTATGTAGATCCGAGCAAACCTAGTGATTTAGAAGATATTTTGCAAAATTATGAATTTGATGAAAATTTAAAACAAAGAGCCAAAAGACTTATCGATATCATAACAAAAAATAAATTTTCTAAATACAATGGCTTAGAGCACAAAAAATTAAAATTCAATACTAGTAAAAAAATTATTCTCATTCCTGCACAAGTTGAAGATGACGCATCTATGGTATTAGGTGGTTGTGGTTTTAATACTTTGAAACTTTTGCAAAAGGTAAGGAAAAAAAATCCTCAAGCTTTTATAGTGTTTAAACCTCATCCTGATGTATTAAGTGGGAATCGCAAAGGTTTAAAAGATGAAAATATTATTTTAAAATATTGTAATGAAATTATAAAAAATGTAAGCATAGATAGTGCTATACAAGCTTGTGATGAAGTTCATACTATAACTTCAACAAGTGGTTTTGATGCACTTTTGCGAGGAAAAAAAGTTTTTACTTATGGTATGCCTTTTTATGCTGGATGGGGCTTAAGTAATGATTTACAATTTTGTATTAGAAGAACAAGAAAATTGAATTTAGAAGAACTTGTTGCTGGTGTTTTAATACTTTATCCAAGATATATTGATCCAAAAACTAAAAATTTATGTGAAGTTGAGCTTAATTTAGATATAATGCTAAAAATGCAAAGAGATTATTTTTCTAAAATTTATATCAAGATATTAGTTGATATTCGTATTTTCTTGTTAAGAAAAATTCGTAGATTAATTGAACGTGCATTATAAAGATAGTTTTTAAGGATTTTTATGCAAAAAAGTATTGTAATTTTATTAATCGCATTATTTTTTAGTGCGTGTTTTTCTAAAAATTCTGATTTGAATCCACTTGGAAGATCATTTGGGGATATTAATGATGTCGATCCTTTAAAATTGGGTGCAGATCCAACTATACCAGAAAAACAAGAAGTTCCGAGTTTAATTGATGGATCAAATTTAGTTCCTTTGACACCTTTGAATCCTCCTTTGCTTCGAGAGAGTAATGATAATAAAAATTTTACAAATGAGCCAAGACCAATGTTGCAATCTAATGGTGAATTTAATGAAGCTTCAGTCTTTGAAAATAGAGGGTTTGTAAGTGATTATATAAGTATAATGTCTAGTGCTGGTCCTGTTTTAACGGTGTGGGCTTTAGCTCCTGGAAATTGGATTTGGGGTTATACTTTGATTAATAGTAAAAGTTTTGGTGATGCAAGAGTATGGCAAATGATAGAGTTTCCACTTGATTTTGTTATGATAAAAAATACAAAAACTCACACGTGTTTGAATGCGTATAGAAATGGAGTAGTGCATTATCCTTGTGATCAATCTAATCAAGCTCAATTTTGGAAAATGATTCCTATGTCAAATCAGGCATTTCAGATCCAAAATTTAAAAACACAAACTTGTTTAAAAACAACAATTGGAAATCCTATGGGAGATTTTTTTAAAGTTTTTCCAATTTTATTGGGTGAATGTGCTAAACCAGGGGATAAGAATTTAGATCAACAATGGTTTGCTGCACCACCACCTTTTACTGCAAGACCAGTTTATAGGGAAAAGCCATGAAAAAAATAATTTTAATTTTAATAGCAAGTGCAACATTTTTGTTTGCTGGATTAGAAAGTTATAATTTAGGTACTTGGAATTTGCAAGGTTCTTCTGCTGCCACTGAAAGTAAGTGGAATGTCAGTATTAGGCAATTAATGAGTGGATATAATGCTTTAGATATTTTAGCAGTGCAAGAGGCAGGTGTTTTACCAAGTAGTGCAAGGGATACTGGAAGACAAGTTCAACCAGTTGGAGTAGGTATTCCAATTCACGAATACGAGTGGAATTTAGGGACTTTATCAAGGCCACAAAGTGCTTTTATTTATTATTCTAGAATTGATGTAGGTGCAAATCGCGTAAATATGGCTATAGTAAGTAGAGTAAGGGCAGATGAGGTTATAGTGATACCACATCCTAGTGTCGCTTCAGCACGTCCTGTGATAGGAATTCGTATTGGAAATGATGCATTCTTTTCAGTTCATGCTTTAGCAAGCGGAGGAGCTGATGCAGCTGCAGCTGTTACAGCTGTTGATAATTTTTTTGCTACAAGAGCAGGGATTAACTATATCATTATGGGGGATTTTAATAGAGAACCAGATTTATTAATGAGAGATTTAGATGCATCTTTAAGAAATCGTTTAAGAGTGGTAGCTCCTCCTAGCTTTACTCAAGTAACTGGTAGAAGAGTGTTAGATTATGCATTAACAGGTACTTCAACTCGCACAGCAGCTTATACGCCTCCTTTGCTTTCAGCTGTTTTAGCTGTTGCAGGTCTTAGAACTTTTTTGGCATCTGATCATTTTCCAGTTAATTTTAGAAGATTTTAGAGGTTTAAGATGAAAAGAATATTATTGTTATTAGTGGTATTTATGAATTTACAAGCAGTTGATCCTGGAGATTTATCTGATTTTAGTCCTCCTTTTGCAATAAGATCTTTAGAGACAGGTATAACTTTAAGCCCTTTTAGAGAAGTAAGTAAAGATTTATTAGATCAAAATTGGCTTTTAAGAGAGATTGTTCTTCCTCCTGAATTAAAATCAAAAGATTTGTATGCTGAAAGGTTGCCATTTGGTTATGTTCAGTTTGTCAATCCTTTAGATAAAGATGTTTGTTTGGCTATAGATGAAAGTGGTTTTTTTGTGGGAAAACCTTGTAGTGGAGATTTACAGACAGGAAAATTAGAAACCATTTTTTCTATTATGCCAACTACTACTTCTGCTGTGCAAATTAGATCTTTAGTTCAAGGCGGTGGAGAATGTATTCAAACATTTTTTAACCCTAATGTTCCAATTGAAAGACGTTTTGGTATTAGACCATGCATACTTGATACTGCATTGTTTGCAGATGTTAGTGAGTTAATGTTTTTATCGCCTGCTTTAATTGAAGCGACTCCTTTAGGTGAATTTAAATAAAAATTTATAAATTAAGATTATGAATTTAGAAAAAAAACTTAAAGATTTTTGTGGAAAAAATATTTTATTGCTTCAAGGGCCTGTGGGAGATTTTTTTTATAAAATTTCTAAAAATATCCCTAATTCTAATATTTATAAGATAAATTTTAACGGAGGAGATTTTATATTTTATCCCTTTAAAGGGATAAATTATACTAGTAGCCTTGATAAATTGCAAAGTTTTTATGAAAATATTTTAAAAGAAAAAAAAATTGATATTATCATTATGTATAATGATTGTAGAAAAATTCACAAATTAGCTATTGAAGTAGCTCATTCTATGGGTGTAGAAGTATGGATTTTTGAAGAAGGTTATATAAGACCAAATTTTATAACTTTTGAAAAAGATGGAGTAAATGCTAATTCTACTTTACCAAGAGATAAAGAATTTTATTTAACACGCAATAAATTTAATCACGAAATTGAAGTTAAAAATTTTTCAAATACGTTTAGAAATATGGCATTTTATGCTTTTTTATATTGGTTTTTTTCTATTTTATTTGCGTGGTATTTTAATAATTCTTTACATCATAGATCTTTAAAATTTTTTGATTTTATTCCTTGGCTTGTTTCCTTATATAGAAAAAAAAAATACGGGATTTTAGAAAAAAAGATTAATATAAAAATTCTTAATTTAAAACAGAAATATTTTTTAGCAATTTTGCAAGTGTATAATGACACTCAACTTTCTCATCATTATAAAAAAAGCACTGAAAAATTCATAGAAGAATTAATCATTTCTTTTGCTAATCATGCAAAAGCTAAGTCATATCTTGTTTTTAAACATCATCCTATGGATAGGGGTTATAGAGATTATACTAAATTTATAGAAGAATTAAGTATTAAATATAATGTCGAAGGTAGGATTTTATATATACACGATTTACATTTACCTACTCTTTTAAATGGAGCTAGAGGTGTTGTTGTTATTAATAGCACTGTAGGACTTTCTGCACTTTATCATCAATGTCCTTTAAAGGTTATGGGAGAAGCTTTTTATGATATAGATGGCTTAACTTATCAAAAAAGTTTGCATACTTTTTGGAAGGAATGTAGGTGCTATAAGCCAGATGCTAGGTTGCATACTAAATTTAGAAATTATGTGATTTATAAAACTCAAATTAATGGAAATTTTTTTGAAATATAATATATGATTATATTCGTTTTTTATAGTTTTTTGCAATTTTTTTGAGTTTAAAAGGTAGTGTGATATAAGCAATTTTAAAAGGACTTTTAGAAGCTTGTATAAGTGCATTTCCTAAAAGATAAGGTAGATGAGTTTTTGCAATTTGTGCTTGTTTATAATCTGCATAGGCTTTTAGAGGTGGTAAATTTTTATCTTCTTTTATATGCATTTTTTTAGTCTTTGCTAGTTCAAAAGGAATTTTAAAATATCCTGTTAAACTTTTACTATTTCTAATAATAACTTCTCCTAATTTATAACTTAATCTTGCTTTAATCCTTAAATTCGCTCCATAAAGTTGAGTATTTTGGTGTGTAAAGATTTCAAATTCATTTTGTAATTTTTTGTATTCTATAAAACGTATTAGATTGTGATTTTGATTTTGCAAGAATGATTTATTATCAAGTTTTATTAACTCTTGATACTCCACAATTAAATCTTTATAAAAAGCAATAGGAGGAATTAAAAAATCATTGGTATTTGTATGTGAAAAAATATGTTCTATTTTTTTAAATTTATCATCTTTTAAAAGTAAAATTCCTATTAAATCAACATAATCAAGTTTAGTTGTGTTTGCATTAGTGCTTACTCCAGAGCTTTCTTCACTATGTTTGATATTTGTAGTATTGACATAAAATGAAGTTTGATCATCAATAAATGCATTGTTATTTTGTATATCTTGAAAACTATTTAGAATGTTAAAATTTTTAATTAATTTAAAATTAGTATTTTCTATACTTATGGTAGAAACAGCTTGAGTTGTGAGATAATTTTTTGTCCAAGTATGGATACCTAGAATTTGATATTGTAGATAATTTTTTGGAAAGGTAAATCCATCTTTAGTAATTTTGGTTACTTTCTCGCAAAAAAACGAATTTTTATGTTCATATTGAGGTAAATTCGACGGAGTATATATATAAAATTTTCTCTTAGAGCATAAAATTTTTTCTTTAGATTTTTTAAAAAAGGATATATTTTCAATAATATTTTTACCAAGTTTTTGCATAGCTAAAGGCATAGGATGAAATTTATAATTTAAATCAAAAGAGTAAAGATTATTTTTTAAAAAATAAGTGTCTAGATCAATTAAATTAAATCCATAGTAAAAACAATTTTTTCTATGTGTTTCATTAATAGCTTTTGCTTTTTCATTTAGAGTAGGTATGGGTAAAATTAGTATAATTGTAGTCTTTTGTGCTTTATATAATTGTTCATAAAAATAATCAATATTTCTAAGAATAATTTCTAAATCAATAGGACTTAAATAATCATTAATATTTGATTCACTAACGATAAAATCTGCCTTAGATATAATTTTTTCTTGGCGGATTAATTCATATAAATTTTGTAAAGAGCTACTAAGTCCTAAAGAAAAATTATGCAAAGTTACATTTTTTTGTTCAAGACCTACTCTAAGACCATTTTTAACAACGCTATTGCTTCCACCTAGTAAAATTACATTCATCTAAGTCTTTCTTTGATTAATTATGTTTTTTATTTTAATAAATAATTTTTAATAAACAATTTAAGATAAAAAAACTCCATTTAAGTTCGTTATATTAGACATTTGACAAAAATAATAAACCTTAGCTATACTTGCAAGTCAATTTTATTTTTGGGTTATTATGAAGAAAGAATGTAGAAAAAGAGAAGTTTTTTATATAGCTGGTTATGATCCTAGAGGATATAGGCATTATTATACTATGTTTAAAAAGAATTTGATTTTACAAAATGAAATTTCAAATTATGATTTTGAGCTATCTAAGAGCGAAGCAAAAGAGAAGTTGTATCCTCATTGGCATATAAAAACAAAAACTACAAATATTAAATATACTTTTTTAGCTTGGAATGATATTGTTAAAAAAAATTGGTCAGAGAATATAAAAGATGCCTTGTATGATTGCTATAGTTTTTTTAAAATTTATACTATTACAGGGCTTTTTATAAAATTTGCAAAAGAGTCTTTTAATCAACTTATTACAGGGTATTATCCATTTTTTTATGTTTTATTAAGCAGTATTTTTACATTTTTTTGTGCTTTTAGTGCTTTATTTTATTTTAAAGAAAATTTTCATTTGTTTTTTGCAATTTTAGCTTTTATATTATGCTTATTAGTTTTGCCAAGGATTTTTCATAAATTAGGAAAAAAACTCGCAGTTTTTTGGATAGCTAGAATTTGTTCTTTTTGTGCTAATTGGGAGAAAAATAAGCAAGGCGAGCTAGAGCAAAGAATGAAGCAATTTAGTGAATATATCTTTGAATGTTTGAAAAAATATGCAGATGATGAGGATTTTGAATTAATTCTTTGCGCACATAGTGTAGGGACGATTCTTTGTATTGATGTTTTAACTCAAGTACTTCAAAAATGCGAAAAAGAGAATATTAATTTTAAAAATTTAAAAGTTTTGACTTTGGGTGAATGTATTCCACTTGTAAGTTATCAAAAAAAATCTTGTGATTTTAGAAAAAATTTAGAATATTTAGGAACAAAAAATTTAATTTGGTATGATTTTACATCTATTATAGATGGTGCTTGTTTTCCTCAAGTTGATTTCATACGCACAAGTGGAGTAAAAGCTAATTTTGGTCCAAAATATTTTTCAGCAAAATTTCATACTTTATATGAAAAGCAAAATTATAAGAAAATTAAAAAAGACAAATATAAAGCACATTTTTTATATTTATTTGCCACACAATTTAAAGGAATGTATAATTTTTTTGATTTTGTTGTGGAGCAAGATATGCTCGAAGAAAAAATTAATCAAAGGAGAATATAATGGGTCAATGTCCTTTTTATCCGAAGCCTTATAAAAATAAAGCTTCTACTTTAGCTACTTTTTTATTTAAGAGAAGATCGTGGCTTGATGGACTTTATGAGAGAAGTTATAAAATGATGATGGGTAGAGTTAAGATGCCTGGTTTTGATCTTTATGTCGTAAATGATCCAAAAGAAGTTAGACGTATTATGGTAGATGAAGTTAGAGAATATCCAAAAAGTCAGCTTTTGCATGAATTGCTTGAACCTCTTTTAGGTGTAAGTATTTTTACAACTAATGATAGAGTATGGGAAAAGCAAAGAGAACTTTTAAGGCCTTCTTTTGAAATGACTAGAATTTCTAAAGTTTTTGATTTAATGAGTCAGGCTGTTGATGATATGATGATTCGATTTGCAAAATATGATGATGGGGAAATTATAGAAGTAGATGAAGCTATGACTTTTGTTACTGCTGATGTAATTTTTAGAACTATTATGTCTTCAAAATTAGACGAGCAAAAAGGAAAGCTTGTTTTAGATGCTTTTGTTACCGTGCAAGAAGAAACAATTAAAACTGCTATGAGAAAAATGTTTCGCTTTCCAAAATGGCTTTCAAATTTTTTAGGAGAAAATAAGAGATTAAAAGCTGGAGCAACTATTCGTAAAGTTTTATCAGATATCATAAAACCAAGATATGATAATGCTGCAGTTGAACAGGGAAAATATAATGATATTTTATCTTCTTTATTGATGGTGATAGATGAGGATACTAATGAAAGATTTAGTTTTAATGAAATTTTAGATCAAGTTGCTATGCTCTTTTTAGCAGGTCATGAAACTACAGCAAGCTCGCTTACTTGGACACTTTATATTCTAAGTATTAGTGAAAAAGAGCAACAAAAAGCTTATGAAGAGATTATTCAAGTTGCAGGTCATGATAAATTTAAGATAGAACACATAAAAGAAATGAAATATTTAACTAATATATTTAAAGAAAGTTTAAGATTATATCCACCTGTTGGTTTTTTTGCTAGAGAAGCAAGACATGAAAGTAAAATGCGTGATAAGGTTATACAAGAGGGTTCAGGCGTTGTTGTGGCACCATGGCTTATACATAGGCACGATAGTTTTTGGGAAAATCCACACGAGTTTGATCCAACTAGACATGAAGATAAAAGTAAAATTAAAAAAGATACTTATATGCCTTTTGGTATGGGTGAACGTATTTGTATTGGACAGGGTTTTGCTATGCAAGAAGCAATTTTGATTTTAGCAAATATTTTAAGAACTTATAAGCTAAAATTAGAAGAAAATTTTGTGCCTGATATAGTTGGAAGACTCACTGTAAGATCAGCAAATGGTGTGAGAATTAAATTTATTAAAAGAAACAAATGAAAGAAAAATTAGCAGGAACTATTTTACTTTGTATTATTGTTCCTTTAGCAGTTATTAGTTATTTTTTTATTGTTGTGGTAGGAATTTTTGGTAGTGCAGCTAGGGTTAGGCAAGGAGTAAGGGCATTAGATCACTTTGTAAATGCTACTTTGTTTAATGGATATGCGTGGGAGTCTTTATCATCACATGCTTGGAGAGAACGTAATAAAAGATGGGCTAAGATAGTAGTTAAAGTTACTGATTTTTTTGATAAAGATCATTGCCAAAAAGCTAATAAAAGAGAACAGCCCATCATAGATTTAGTTTTAGAACGAAGGCTTACTGAACAAACCGTTGGTAAGCAACTTTAGTTTTCTCCAAATAAAGCTTTAAGATTTTTAAATGCTTCTTCTTGATTGGTATTTTTATCTTCAGTGGTAATCTCGTTTAATTTTATTTCATAACCAAGTAGCATCGTAGCTAAGCGTATGTTAATGCCATTTTTACCTATAGCTTTACTCTTTTGCTCACTATTGATACTCACAATTGCTTTTTTATCTTCAAGTTGCACTGAATTTATAATAGCTGGAGCTAAACTTCTAGTGATTAAAATAGCAGTTTCAGTGGAATATTCTATACAATCAATATTTTCATTTTTTAATTCTTTACTTACAGCATTAATTCTAGCACCCTTTACACCCACAGTAGCTCCTACAGCATCTACACTAGGTGTGTTTGCTTGCAATATTATCTTAGCACGCTCACCTGGAATTCTAGCACTTGCGTAAATATTTATAAATCCATCTTTGATCTCTGGAACTTCCGCTCTTAGTAAAGCTTCTAAAAATTTTGGACTTGTTCTGCTAAGCTCCATTCTCATACCACTTTTATCAATATAAACGTGTCTAATTACAGCTTTTACTACATCTCCAACCTTGAATTTTTCACCTTTAATGCGATTTTTTCTAGGTAAGCAAGCTCGAAATTCTTCAATTTCTATATAAGTATTTTCTTCGCTATCTATTCTAACAACGCTACCAAAAACCATATGTCCTACCATCTTTTGGTATTTTTCATAGATTTTTTCTTCTAAAAGTTTTTGTATGTTGTATTCTAATTCTTTATGCAAAATATTTACTGCTGTGCGTCCTAAATTTTCTAATGAGCATTCGTAAGTTAATTCATCTCCAATCTCCACATCTTTTGCTTCAGCTTTTGCCTTACTTAAAGCAATAAAATATTCATTCTCATTTTCCAATCTTTCATCATCATCAGCAACTACAACTATTTTTTGATAAAGTTGTAAATTTTTTCCAGAATCTACAAAAAATTCATATTTATCACCATAAATTTTCTTAGCAGTATTAATTAGTGCTTTTTTTACCCTTTGTTGCACATCTTCAATATGCAAATTTTTTTCATTGGCGATGGATTCTATTATATCTGTAATTTTTTCCATAATGATACAACTACCTTTGATTTTGATTTATATTAATATTTGTGAGGATTAAATTATATCTTTAATAAGTTTAATTAAAAGTAAAATTTGTTACAATTTTAGATTAAGAATATTATGAGGATAACGATATGGATTTAAAAATAGCAAGAACCTCTATTGATGAAAAGCCAAAAAGTATAAGTATAGAAAATATTGAAAAGGCTATAGAAAAAGAAGGTCAGAAGTTTTTTTATTTTGATAAAGACAATGCACATAAGCATTTAATTGCTTTAGTTGAACATTTTGAAAAAAAAGGAAAATGCGTATATCATAGAACTATTAAATATGGTTTAGATGAAGCTGATTATATGTATGAGGTGCATATTCTTTGAGTAAAAAATTATTTATACAAACTTTAGGTTGTGCTATGAATGTGCGTGATTCAGAACATATGATAGCTGAACTTAAAGAAAAAGAAAATTATGAATTAACTCAAGATGCCAAAGAAGCAGATTTGATTTTAATCAATACTTGTTCTGTGCGTGAAAAGCCTGTGCATAAACTTTTTTCCGAAGTTGGAAGTTTTGAAAAGATTAAAAAAAATGGGGCGAAAATAGGGATTTGTGGTTGCACTGCTTCACACTTAGGAAGTGAAATTTTTAAGCGTGCTCCGAGTGTAGATTTTGTTTTAGGTGCTAGAAATGTTTCTAAAATAACTCAAGCTGTAAATACGCCAAAATTTTTAGGCAGTGATATAGATTTTGATGAAAGTAATTATGCTTTTGCAGATTTTAGGAATACTTTTTATAAAACATATATCAATATTTCTATAGGTTGTGATAAACATTGCACTTATTGTATAGTGCCACACACTAGAGGTGATGAAATCTCAATACCTTTTGAGATTATAAAAAAAGAAGCACTAAAAGCGGTTGCAAATGGAGCTAAAGAAATATTTTTACTTGGACAAAATGTAAATAATTATGGTAAAAAATTTTCTAATGCACACGAAAAGATTAATTTTTCTGATCTTTTAGAAAAATTAAGTGAAATAGAAGGTTTAGAACGCATACGCTTTACAAGTCCGCATCCTTTACATATGGATGATAGATTTTTAGAAGTTTTTTCTAAAAATTCTAAGATATGCAAATCAATGCATATGCCACTACAAAGTGGTTCAAGTGAAATTTTAAAAGCTATGAAAAGAGGTTATACTAAAGAATGGTATTTAGATAGAGCTTTAAAACTTCGTTCATTATGTGCTGATGTAAATATTTCTACAGATATAATTGTGGCTTTTCCTGGCGAAAGTGATAAGAATTTTGAAGATACTATGGATATACTTGAGAAAGTGCGTTTTGAACAAATATTTTCTTTTAAATATTCTAAGAGACCGCTAACTAAGGCTGCAACTATGCTAAATCAAATTTCTGATGATATAGCATCAAAACGTTTAAATATTTTACAGACTAGACATACTGAAATTTTAGATGAGATTGTTATTAAACAACAAGGTAAAGATTTTGAAGTTTTGTTTGAAGAGTTGCGAAGTGATGGAAATATAGCAGGAAGAAGTGATAATAACTTTGTAATTCAAGTTAAGGGTAGTGAGGAATTATTAGGTCAAATAAAAAAAGTAAGAGTTGTTCAGCCTAGACGTATGGTGTTATATGGTGAAATCATTTAAGATTAATTGTGTGGCCTTTGTAATTTTTTTATTACAATGGCTGATTTTTTTAACGTGCAAAAAAAAATATCTAGGTGAGAAATTATCAAAAAATCCTTGTGTGATATTATTTTGGCATGGAAGACTCGCTTTTATGCCTTTTGCTTATTTGAAAATGGGTATTCGAGGTAAAAAAGCTTATGTGATGATTTCTCATCATAAAGATGGAGAGATTATTGCTAGGAATATTTCGTTTTTTGGTTTAAATACTTTAAGAGGAAGTACTAGTAAGGGTGCATTAAGTGTTCTTAAAAAATCTTTTAGAATTTTAGATCAAGGTAGTGATATTATTATCACTCCAGATGGTCCTAGAGGACCTTATCATAGTATTTCAGACGGGTCGGTTATGATAGCATTAAAAAAACAAGTTGCGTTATTTTTATTAAATTATGAAGCTAGTTCTTATTGGGAATTTAAAAGTTGGGATAAGATGATTTTACCAAAACCATTTTCTAAAATTACTTATAGATTAAGCGAAGAGATTAAAATTAAAAATTTAAATTTAGAAGAAGCTAAAGTGTTGATAAAAGAAAAATTTGATATTATGGGCAAAATGGACAAAGGCTAAAGTTATGTTATCTTTTTTTAGAAAATATATTTTACAGCTTTTAGTATGTATTTGTTATGATAAAAAGCAATATACAATTAGATGCCATACTTGGAAACATTCTAAAGCCGTAGATACTTTTGAAAAAACATTTGAAGATAAAGATAGAGCGATAGAATATATAAAAGATTTAAGTAAAGATTTTCAAATTTATTATATTATCACTTTTTTTACTTCTACAGCTCAAGGTATTATCCCAAATTCTAATTATAAAGAGATTTCAAAGTATGGAGTAGATTCTAATTTAGTTAAATGTTTAGCATTTAGTAATGCTTTAATGTATGCTTCAAGTGCTCATTTAGAAATTTATCAAAAGGATTATGAAGAATTTGGCGGACTTGATTTATTGTATTCTCCATTTTTTTTACTTTATCATTGTATAGAAAAAAAAGGTTTTAATGACAAAGTAAGTCTTTATGTGTATAGATACCATGATTTTATAGCAATGTTAATTTGTAAAAATAAAGAAGTATATTTTGGACGTTATTTTGATATTTCCAATCATAATGAAACAAGAGATTTTGAAAATACTAAGAATAAAGATGGCGAATTTGATTTTGCTCAAGAAATTAAAATAGAAAAAAGCGAAGATGAGAGTGAGAGTGGCGAGGAAAATTACGAATTAAAAAGTTTAGAAGAACTGACTCAAGATATTGACAATTTAGAGATCGTAAAAGATAAACAAGATGAGTATTCTCTTGAAAATTTTAGTTTTGATATGAGAATGATAGAATTTATTATAAGTGGAGTTAAAGAATTTTACGATAATCCTTTGTATAATAATAGTTTTTTAGAGAAAATTATAATTTTTGATGAAGAAAATTTTAATAATACTTCTTTAGATTATTTGGAAAATGAACTTTTTATCAGACCAGAGGTTGAATTAGTTGATACACTTAGTATTATGAATGAGCTTGCAATAAAGGATTTAAAATTATGAAATATAGTTTAATAGAACCTAAACCCAAGCCAATATTTAATCTTTTTACTAGAATTTGGATTTATTTTACCACTACTAGCGTTTCTTTGATTTTAATTGTATTTATTGTGATTGTATTTAAAAGTTCTTATGCTTATATGCAGCTTAATAACAAACAAGAAGAGTTAGTTCGCATTCAAGAACAAATAAAAAAGAATAAATTAAAATTTCAAGAATTACAAAAACAAAATAATCAAGTTTTAAGCGTATTAGGTGATGATAATAACAATGGAACAAATGTAGCTCTTTTAAAGAGTGTGCAAAATTTATTTAATTTAGTGCCAAAAGATATTTCTTTAGATGAGGTTATTTTAGAAAAAAATTCTTTGACTTTAAGAGGTATTACCCCAACAAAAGAGATGTTTTCATTACTTTTAGAAGCTCCATTAAGGAGTATCTTTGATAGTTCTAAAACTACTTATTATCCTCTTAAAAATGGTTGGTATAGATTTGTAAGTATTAATGTATCAGTTGGAGATAGTGATGAATAAAAAAGATAGAAGTCTTGAAGAGGTAGATACGTTAAAAATACTAATTTATTCTTTTTCTTTTATTATAATTTGTGTGATTTTAATTTTATTTTTAATTGTTCCTTTTTTAAAAGATTATAAAATAAATTATTCACGATTGGTTAGACAAGAAGCTCAAAATACAAAAGTTTTAAACGAATTAAAGGGATTAGAAGAAGTAATTAAGAATTTTCAAAAGACAAATCAAATGAGATTGACGCAAATTAATAATGAATTTTCCCAAGATGCTTTTATAAAATTTATGCAAAATTATTTTGATGATATTAAAATACAATCAGTTTCTATTGCACCAGGTCAAATGTATTTAAAATATCAATTTAATATGCAAGTAAAAATTAAAACTCCACAAGCTTTTTATTCTTTTTTAGGTGATTTGCAAAAATATCAAAATGTTATAGAAATTACCACTCCTGTAGTATTTAGTGTAAATCAAAAATACATTGACTTAAATTTTAAAGTCAAAGTATTTTTTGCTAAGGCTATTGAAAAATAATTATCTCATTATTTTGATAAAGCTCTTCTTCGTTTTTTTGTGATTCTTGATTTTTATCTAATTTTTCTTCTTGCATTATTTTTTCATTTTTTGGTAAAGAATTTTGTAAATTTAAAATTAATTCTTTATAAAATTTTATAAATAAATTGTCTATTTCTAAAACGCTAACTGACATATTTTCATTAATTTGTGTTGGAACTGCACTATAAACTTGCCTAAAAGTATCAAAATTAGCTTGTGATTTAATAGGATAATTAATGATTATTGCATCATCAAATTTGCTTGAATAAGTAATTGATGTGACATTTCCATCAGGACTTGTGAGGGTATTTTGTGCTTCTAATATAAGCATAAAAGAAGATTCTATATTATCGCCACCAAAACTTGAATTTTTTGTTACCTTATCTTCATACAAATTTGTGTTAATAATTATGTCAAAAGTATGGGTAGAATTTGTATCAACTACCTTGTATCCTTTATTTTCTAAAATATTTCTCACATCTTTAGCAAGTTGATTTTTTAGAAGTTCTAGACTCTTGTTTATTCTTTGATTTAGCGTTGATTGTTCAAAATAAGAACTATAAAAAGTATTTTTGTTAATTTGAATTTTTGAAATTGTAACTTTTATATCACTTTCATTAATTGTATTTGTGTTGGAACTTTGGATTTGTGCTTTAAAGCTAGGCATTGATATGTGGTAAGTTTTTTGATTGCTTACACAAGCTGTAAAAAGCAATATAAAACCTGTGTAAAATAGTATTTTTTTCATAATAAATCCTTTCTATGTGTTTGATGATTATAACATTTTTTGATATATTATCACTTTCATAAAGGTTAAAATAATGGAATATTGGCAAAATATTTATACAAAATTTGATGTTGTTGCATTTGAATTTTTTGATTTAAAAATTCATTGGTATGGAATTATGTATGTTTTAGCATTATTAATTTCCCTTGGAATTGCAAAATATTTTGTTAAAAAAGATAGGATAAATATTTCAAACACTATGTTGGATAATTATTTTATATGGGTTGAAATTGGTGTTATTCTAGGTGCAAGATTAGGATATATTTTAATTTATGATACAAATACATTTTGGTATTTAACACATCCTTGGCAAATATTTAATCCTTTTTATAATGGTGAATTTGTTGGTATTAGAGGTATGAGTTATCATGGAGCTGTGATTGGATTTTTGATTGCAACTTATGCTTTTTGTAAAAAATATAAACAAAATATGTGGAAATATCTTGATTTAGTGGCTATTAGCGTGCCATTAGGTTATGTATTTGGTAGGATTGGAAATTTTTTAAATCAAGAATTATTTGGCAAAGTTACTCAAGTTCCTTGGGGTATTTATGTAGATGATGTATTGCGTCATCCTTCTCAACTTTATGAAGCATTTTTAGAAGGTATAGTTATTTTTATTATTTTATATTTTTTAAGAAAATTTAAAAAATATGATGGAGAGTTAATAATATATTATACTATGCTTTACGCTATAGCTAGATTTATATGTGAAATTTTTAGAGAGCCTGACTCTGGTATAGGATACGTTGCGGTAGATTTTAGTATGGGACAAATTTTAAGTATTTTTATGTTTTTTTTCGGATTAATTTTATATTTTTATTTAAAAAATATTAAAAAAAATTTATAATTTTTTATTTTTTTAAGAATAAAAGTTATATAATTCCCCGCGATATTAAACTTATCAACTTTTTAAAGGAGCAAATATGAGCCAACTTATTGAAGGCTTTTTGGGCAGGGGTATTGATGGTAAAAAAAGCAAAATGCCAGCAAAACTTGACTTTATTCAAAGTGCCACGGGTTTAGTTTTAGCATTATTTATGTGGGTGCATATGTTTTTTGTTGCTACCATTTTAGTTAGCAATGATTTTTTTAATTTAGTTGTTCATTTTTTGGAGCTAAAATTCATTATTGATAATCCTATGATGAATTATATTACCTCCTTTTTGGCTGCCTGTGTTTTAGTAATTTTCTTTGTGCATGCAGCTCTTGCAATGAGAAAATTTCCTATTAATTTTAGACAATATCAAATATGTAGAACTCATCTAAAATATATAAATCATAGTGATTCTTCTTTGTGGTGGATTCAAGCTTTTACAGGTTTTGTTATGTTTTTTTTAGGTTCAGCTCATTTGATATTTATTATAACAAATGCAGATAAAATTAGTGCGGATATGTCAGGTGATAGAGTTATAAACCATTTTATGTGGTTGTTTTATCTTGCTTTGTTAGTTTGTGTTGAATTACATGGTAGCATAGGTCTTTATAGACTTTGTGTAAAATGGGGTTGGTTTGAAGGAAAAAATGCAAAAGAAAGTCGTAAAAAACTTAAAAGAGCAAAATGGTTTATTAGTATTTTCTTTTTAATTTTAGGCTTATTAAGTCTAGCTGCTTTTATAAAAATAGGCTTAAATAATTACGAAAATAATTTTAATATGCAAATAGTAAAAATTTATTATGGAGCTAGATTATGAATATACAATATAGTGATGCTTTAGTTATTGGTGGCGGACTTGCGGGTTTAAGGGCTGCTATTGAAGTTGCAAAAAGTGGTCAGAGTGTAACGCTTTTGAGCATTTGCCCAGTTAAAAGATCACATTCAGCTGCTGTTCAAGGTGGTATGCAAGCGAGTTTGGGTAATAGCATTAAAGGCGAGGGTGATAATGAAGATGTGCATTTTGCTGACACTGTGAAAGGATCAGATTGGGGTTGTGATCAAGAAGTTGCTAGAATGTTTGCTCAAACTGCTCCTAAAGCTGTGCGAGAGCTTGCTGCTTGGGGTGTGCCTTGGACTAGAATTACAAAAGGACCTCGTATTGTTGTAATTAATGCTCAAAAAACAACTATAGAAGAAAAAAAACAAGCACACGGCCTTATCAATGCTAGAGATTTTGGTGGAACTAAAAAATGGAGAACGTGTTATATTGCTGATGCAACAGGTCATTGTATGCTTTATGGAGTTGCCAATGAAGCGATTAAACATCAGGTAAAAATTATTGATAGAATGGAAGCGGTTAGATTGATTCACGATGGCAAGAAGTGTTTAGGAGCTATTGCTAGAGATTTAACTAATGGAGAATTAATTGCTTATGTTGCTAGAGGAACGATGATAGCAACTGGAGGGTATGGTAGAATTTATAAACAAACTACAAATGCTGTTATATGCGAGGGAACTGGTGCTGCTATAGCACTTGAAACTGGACTTTGTAGGCTTTCTAATATGGAAGCAGTGCAATTTCATCCTACTCCTATTGTTCCAAGTGGAATTTTATTAACAGAAGGCTGTAGAGGAGATGGCGGTATTTTAAGAGATGTTGATGGATATCGTTTTATGCCTGATTATGAACCAGAAAAAAAAGAACTTGCAAGTAGAGATGTTGTAAGTCGTAGAATGATGGAACATATTCGTAAAGGTAAAGGTGTTAAAAGTCCTTATGGGGATCATTTATGGCTTGATATTTCTATACTTGGTCGTGCTCATGTTGAAAAAAATCTTCGTGATGTGCAAGATATATGCAAAACTTTTAATGGTATTGATCCTGCTGATGAGGGGCCTAAGGGTTGGGCACCTGTTTTACCAATGCAACATTATTCTATGGGTGGTATTAGAACTAAACCAACAGGTGAAAGTCAATGGCTAAGTGGTCTTTTTGCATGCGGTGAAGCAGCTTGTTGGGATATGCATGGATTTAATCGCTTAGGTGGAAATTCTTGTTCAGAAACCGTTGTTGCGGGTATGATTGTAGGAGATTATTTTGCACAATATTGTAAAGAAAATGGTGGCGATATTGATACAAATATTGTCAAGTCTTTTCTTTCTAAAGAGTATGATTATCTAAAATCTCTTGTGAGTAAAGATGGAAAATATAATGTTTTTGAAATTAAAAATAAAATGAAAGACATTATGTGGGATAAAGTTGCTATTTTTAGAACAGGCGAAGGACTTCAAGAGGCTGTAAAAGAGCTTGAAGAATTATATTTACAATCGTTAAATTTAAAAGTGCATGATAAAGAATTAAAGTGTGCTAATCCAGAATTAGAAGAAGCTTACAGGGTGCCTAGAATGTTAAAAATAGCTCTTTGTGTTGCTTATGGAGCCTTACTTAGGACTGAAAGCCGCGGAGCACACTACCGAGAGGATTATCCAAAAAGAGATGATTTAAATTGGATGAAAAGAACAAATACTTATTGGATCGAAGGTGAAAATATGCCTAGGATTGAATATGAAGAACTTGATATTATGAAAATGGAAATTCCACCTGCATTTAGGGGTTATGGTGCAAAAGGAAATATTATTGAAAATCCATTGAGTAAAGAGCGTCAAGCAGAAGTTGATGCTATACGTGAAAAAATGGAAGAAGAGGGCAAGGGAAGATATGAGATCCAGCATGCTTTAATGCCTTATGAATTACAAGCTAAATTCAAAGCACCAAATCAAAGAATAGGAGTTGAATATGAGTAGAAAATTAACAATAAGAGCATTTAAATATAATCCATTAAACAAAATTTCTAAACCTCATTTTGTTACTTATGAGCTTGAAGAAACTTCATTTATGACTATTTTTGTTTGCTTAACTCAAATTAGAGAAAAAATGGATGCAGATTTGAGTTTTGATTTTGTTTGCAGGGCTGGAATTTGTGGAAGTTGTGCTATGATGATTAATGGAAAGCCAAAACTTGCATGTAAAACTTTAACAAAAGATTATCCAGAAGGAATAATTGAATTAATGCCTTTGCCAGCATTTAGACATATTAAGGATTTAAGTGTAAATACTGGTGAATGGTTTGAGGGTATGTGTAAGCGTGTTGAAAGCTGGGTTCATAATGAAAAAGACACTGATATTTCTAAATTAGAAGAACGTATTGAACCTGAAGTTGCAGATGAAACTTTTGAGCTTGATCGTTGTATAGAATGTGGTATTTGTGTGGCTTCTTGTGCTACTAAGCTAATGAGACCAAATTTTATTGCTGCAACTGGTCTTTTAAGAACAGCTAGATACTTACAAGATCCGCACGATCATAGAACTATTGAAGATTATTATGAATTAATAGGCGATGATGATGGTGTGTTTGGATGTATGTCTTTACTTGCTTGTGAGGATAGCTGCCCTAAAGAGTTGCCATTACAAAGTAAAATTGCTTATATGAGAAGACAACTTGTTGCCCAAAGAAATAAATGAATTTGACCCCTTAAATCAAGGGGTAATCAAAATATTATTAAAACAAATTTGGAAAAATCATAGTGTTTTTCTTGATTATGATTGTGTTTTTACAGAAAAAATCTTAGATCCACAAAAAGCTGCAATTATTTTAAGTGTAAATTTAAAAAATTATGAAAGATTTAGTGCTTTAAATGAATTTAAAAGTATTATTAAAAGTTTAAATTTACGTTTGGATCTTTATAATATACAATATGCTCAAGTTTGTTTTATCAATGCTTTAAAGCTTGCGTTGATTGATAAAAGCGAGGTATTGCAATTTTTGGAATTATTGCAAAAAATTACTGATAATTCTTTGATGTATGCGTTTATTTCAAATATAAAAAGTATTAAAAGAGATTATAAACAAGAACTTTATGATTCTCATAAGAGCTTAGATTTAATTAATGAAAATTTACAAAAATTATGTGATGATGAAAATATAGCAAAGACATTACAAGAAGCTTTGATTAAATTTAAGAAAATAGATTTTTATATTGCTGTAACTGGTGTGGTTAATGCTGGAAAATCTAGTATGCTTAATGCACTTTTAAAAAGTAATTTTTTAGGTGTTTCTAATATCCCTGAAACTGCAAATTTAACTATTTTAAAATATGGTAAAAGTCAAGAAGTTGTGATATATTTTTGGAATAAAAATGAATGGGAAGATATTTTAGAAAATTCTAAAGAAAATGAAAATATGTTGGAATTAATCAAAGAATTAAAACAAAAT
>NZ_JAHHTD010000015.1 GCF_020024835.1 Campylobacter sp.
AGATGTTTTGCTTTTAACGTTAAAAAGAACTTTAACCTTTTATAGAGATAGAAGCGACGCTATAAGAGTAAGTATCGGTTGTAGAAATGGTATGACAATATTGGAGTTTAAAAATAGAATATATGCGGGTGGTAAATATACAAAAAAGAATTTACCAGAGCATAGAAAAGATTACTTGCTTGCTATTAAGTTTGCAAAAAAATATTTTAAAATTGATTAAAGGAATAAAAATGAAGATGGAATTAGGAAAAAAATCAGATATAACAAAAGAATTGATTTTTAACGTGAGTGATTCAAGCTGGATTAATGTTGAACATCATATTATAAGTTATTATCCAATTGATAGTGATAAAACAGATTTAGAGTATGTAACTTTTACTCTTGAAGTTAGAAGTGATTATGATTTAGAGGTATATAAAGTCTTAATTGAAAAAATATATGTTTTTAAAAATAGAACATTTAAAATTGAATTGATAGCAAGCACTATACTTGATTATACAAAAAAAGATAATAGCGATAACAAGGAGGAGATTATATTAAAATGGGTTAAAAATGAAGTTAGAAATATTATGAGAAGTATGGAATGAAATATGTTTATTAAAGAAAAAACAAAGCATAATTTTACAATAACAAGTTCAGAAGTCAAGTTTCTTTTAATGAAATATCTTAAATTTAAAAGAAACTTTATAGGTGTATTAAGTGAGTTCAAACAAGGCGATTTCATAGAAGACATTGTGGCTTTAAAAGAAAATGAAATTATAGCTATTGAAATCAAATTATCAAAAAATGATTTTATTAATGATTTTAAAAATAAATCTTTAAAACACAAAAACAAAGATAAGAATTTTTATAATAAATTTTATTTTTGCGTTCCATATTATATGGCCGATTTTGCTAAAAATTATTTAAAAAATTTACCATATGGTCTTTTTGTTGTAAATGATTTTAAAGCCGTGGTAGCTATAAAAAAAGCAAAATTGTTAAAAGAAGCAAGATTTGTTGATAAAAAAATTTTATTTAATTTTTTATCCAGATCAACTAATGAGAATATAACTCTTATGCAAAAAAATATAAGGATTAATAATTACACAAATTAAACTAAAAAGGACTACAAATGAAAGAACTTATTAAAAAATTCACCAATAACAAAGAGTGTTTAAGCAAAATTGATAAGGATGAGTTTTATAAAAAACGTTGCGAAGATACTATTATAAGGGCGGCGAATATTTTATACAAAGAACCCTTAAAGCAAATATGTATAGCATTTTTTAAACCTTTGAAAAATGGTATTGCTTGTTTTTTTAGAGGGATTTTTTTTGGGGTATGGCTTATACTTAAAAGCCCTTATGATTTGATAAAGCCCCTTTATAATATCTATAAAAATCTTAAAATGATTTTTCTTTTTATTAAATATAAGAAAGAATTATTAAGGTAGTAAATTAAAGAAAAGGATTTGAATGCAAAATCTTAAAAAACAACTTATAAAAATAATTCATACCCTAAGAAAAGACGCTCATTTAAGCGATGATGAAAGCTATCGTTGGGTGTTAAATGAAAGATATAGTAAAAGTTCTTCTAAATATTTAAGCATTGAGGAACTTAGAGATTTTGCTATAGCTTTGGGGTATGATGAAAAGTTTTTAAAAAACACTAAAAAAGCAAGATATTTTAAAAATGAAAATACCAAAAGTGGAAGAGCTACAAAAAAACAGCTCAATATGATACAAGCTATTTGGAGTAAAAATGCTAAAAATCCTACACAATGGGCTTTAAGAGAGTTTATTAATAATATCATTAAAAAGCGACCTTTACATCTTTGGTATTTAAGTATAGAAGATGCTAATAAAGTCATTTTAGGGCTTAAAAATTTAGAAAACAACAACACACATTCAGCTAAGCGAAGCTAATGTTGTCTTTATAAAAATAAAGGGAGACTAAAATGATTTTAGAAATATATTCTTATGATAAAGAGCTTTTTTAACATTAGGCATAGAAAAACATTCGCAAATTACCTTTGCTGCTAAAAGAACAAGTATTGAAATAATACATAATGGAACTACTCATCAAATTAAAACCGATAAAGAATTTGGTATTTTGCTCAATGTAATTTGTATTATAAGAGAAAGGATTGATGAGAGCTTAGAAGAAAACGATAAAAGCTTAGTTATTGATATAGATGAGCTTATAGAAAATACTTGCAAAGAATTAGAGTAAAGATCTTATTCTTTTTTCCTTTTCACTCATAGGATATTGTTTGTCCCAAGCCTCCATAAGTTTTCTTTCTTGATCTGATAATCTAATATTATATGTTTTACTCATATATAAATAGCTTCTTGCAATCGAGCCTTTAGAATAATTAGCAGGATAAAATCTTTTTGCTTTAAAGTCTGTATATACTTTGCAATCTCCATATTGAGTATATTCTAAATTCAAAGGAGCCTCAGCATATCTAAAATTACTTCTATCACCATTAACCTCACCTATGGCAGGAACTAGGTTTTGTTTATCAGCTTCCATTTTTGCAAAAAGTGGATCATTTTGACAAGCTTTTCTACCACCTTCTTTCCAACATTGTAAATGTTTTCCAAAGTTTTGTGCAGGCATAATATGTTCCCATTCTATGCGTTTTGCTCTTTGATTGATTTTACCTTTTTTAGTATATTCATTGCGTGGAGTATATAAATCACTTTTAACTACTTCAAACTTAGTGTATTTTCCTTTTTTATTTGCTTTAAATGGAGCATTACAATAAAAATCATATTGATAAGCACTACCTAAACTATCATAAAGTTCAACTAATTCTTTCTTGCTTTCATTAAAATTATCACTAGCTAATAAAGATAAAGATGAGAATAATAGAATGGATAAGAGTTTTTTCATTGTTTTTCCTTTATATAAAAATGTAATTATAATCTCAATTTACCAAATTTTATTTTTTTAGATAAAATTTTAAAAATCTTTATTGAGGCTTAGCATGATCTCTAATAGTGAATATTTTGATTATTTTGTTGATTTTGTGAAAAATAATGATAAGAGAGAGATTTTAAAAGAATTTGGCGGTGCAAACATTTATATACCAAGCTATAAAACCTTACTTAGAGATGAAGAATTAAAAGAGGATTTTAAAACGCTTATAAAACAGGGTTTAACCACTAAAAATGCAAGTGTGGAATGTGCTAAAAAATATGATTTAAGCTTAAATGCTGTATATTTAATCACTAAAGAATTAAGAGAAAATTTAGAGCCAAGTTTGTTTTAGGTTTTTCTTTTATTTTTGTAAAACTTCCAATTAAAATTGATGTTTTTGTTAAAAAAAATATGATAGTATTTAAACTTTAAAACCCTATAAAGTTGTTAAGGAAAATTAGGTGAAAAAGTTAGTTAGAGATAGTTATGGGAAAGTTGGATATATCAATATTCCTTATGAAAATACTGGTAGCACTTGTAATATTAAAACAAATCCAAGCAACAATAAGGAATTAGATAATGAGTTGCAAAAGCTTAGTAATATTTTAGATGAATTATATGAAGAGTGTGAAATAAATGAGTTTTTCGAAAATAAGTTACGCTAAAAAGCTTTTTTCTGTATATATAGAATATATTCAAATTGATTTAGCTAATTCTCTTTTAAATGATAGTGTCTGCTATCGCAATATAGAGATCGTCATTATATTAAAAGATATATTTTTACTACTTCAACAGTCAAAAGAAGTATTAAAAAAGAAAAAAGAAAAAATAGATAAAATGTTCGAAATTCTTGATAGTATAATCGAAAAATACAATGATTCAAACAAAATTAAACTAGAACCTCAAAGAATTGATAAGTGTGATGATAAACTATTTGTTAATCTATTGGAAAATGAAGAGTTTGTTAAACTACTTGCTATTTTTTCAAGTGCAAATAGAATTTTTAGAAATTTTTTTAACGGGATATATATTGAAAAAGAAATTTTACAAAAATTTTCCAAAAGATTAAATTATCAAGGTTATTTATTTGTTCAGCCTTTATTAGAAGCAAATAACGCATTGTCGCATTTGGTTGTTTATATATACAATGGAAGTATCGAAGTTGAAAATGAACTAAAAAATATTGACAAAGCAAAAAATCATCTTTATAGGGCTGCTATTGATTATTATAAGATGTTTATTCGTTTTTCTATAGAAAAATCAAAAAATAATAGAAATAATATTTTTGCATCATTTTATTCTATACGAGAGCAAGAATTTTTACTTCTAGGCAAGGATTTAATGAAAAAAAATATCGAGTTTATTGATCCAACAACTGGAAACAAACAATTAGAATATATTTCTGAAGCATACAGAAAGCTTTTCATTTCAATTAAAAATGATTTAGATTTACAAAAAAATCTTAGCTCTCAAACTCAACACTAACTATATAAGCTGAGTCATTAAAGCTATGACTCACGCTTTTAATACTGAATTCATAATGATCCATATTAACATCTTTAATCTTAAGCTTTCCACCAGCTCTTATTTCTCTTCCTATAAGCTCACATCTTCCATTTAGCCCACCTTTTTGAAGCTCATTGAGTTTTGCCTGTGCTTTTTTAAAAGCTTCATTATCACTTTTTGGCTGTGATATATGCATTTTATAAATATTTTCCCCACTTCCTACTTTTATACTTTTTATCTTTGCTTCATTGATATCTTGCCACTCTACTATCACAGCAGAGTATTCATTTCTACCACTTTCTGAAATTTCTAATGAGCTACATTCACATAAAGCTATCTCAAAACAAGGTAATTTTTCATTTTTATTTGTAATGTTTGCAGCATTATCTCCTATTTTTCCATCTTTTTGTGCTATGATTAATGTATTTTCTTTTACGCAGCAAATAAAACCATAATTAAAAAGCAATTTATATAAAAATTCTAAATTGTTTTGATTATTTTGTAATACGCTCACTATGTTTTGATCTTCACCGCTTGTTTTGATTTTTAGATTATTTTCACTCGCTAGTTTTTGTGCTATAGTAAAAAGTGTCGTATTTTCAAAACTTCTTGTTTTTTTCTCTTTTATATTTGTGTCATTTTTTCCACTAAAATTAACAGCACTAGCTCTAACTTCAGTAGTATTTGAAGTGTAGTTTTTACTCACTACATTCACACTAAAGCTTCCACATTTATAAAGTTTTTCAAAGCCAAGCCAAAGTTCTAAACTATCTCCAAAAAGTGGCTTAGAGTAAAGCCCAAAAAAGCTTAAGCTAATCTCATCACTTTCACTACCTTCTTTATCTTCATAAGAAATACTTATGAGATTTTTAGAAAGTTTTTCTGTGATATCTTCACCTTTGGCAATAAGTTTAAACTTAGGTTTTCTTACCATAAGGCTTTTTCCTTATTTTCTTTGATTTCAAGTTGTGGTAGAATAATCTTATCTCCTGCTTTTAAAATAGGTTCTAATTTTGGATTAGCTATTAATACCTGCTCAAAACATTGTAAATTTTTATAATGTTTATAAACTATACTATCAAGTCTTTCATTATTTTTAGCTATATAAATCTTATTCATCAAAATCCCTTTCTAATTCTAAGCTAAAATCTTGCATTGCAAAACCACTCCCATCAACAAAAGAATTTTGGTTCTCATTTAAAGATAAAATGACAAATTTTCCATAATATCTTCCATTAGCTCCTGTTAAGTTGTAAGATTTTTGCTCTTTTGCCATATTTATAAGAGTTTCTAAATAAGTGTTTTTATCCCCTTTTAATGGCAATGTTTTACCTTGTATTTTAATTTTTTCACTTTCTTTAGAACTTGCAAATAAGGCATTGTGATTGTTAAGTCTATTCAAGCTAGTAATTTTATAATCACAACTTCGTTCTAAATTATCAAAATTTAAAGCTTTAAACTCAAAATCTCCTAAAGCTAAAACCATTTAAACTCCTTTTTAGTTTTGCAAAGCTAAAATTATTTTAATTAGATAAGGTTGATGATCGCAATGTAGTAGTCGATAGATACCTATTTTTATATGAATAGGGTTGGATCTGTATTGTAGGTGCAACTCCTACCGCCTTATCTGATTCTTTCTAGTGGTTCTTGTTTTTTATCATTTTTATTTACTTTCCCAAGTGTAATAAGTGCATTAGTTTTTCCAAATTTCTTTAGTTTGTAATCAGGTCTTATAATGATTTTATTTATTTTTTTACTATTTTTTATATCATCAAAAAAATAAACTAAACTTTCTTCCTTTTTGTCCCAATAAACCTCTTTTGCTTCATCCAAAACTTTAACAATTTGTTTTATTTCATCCGCACTTAAGGCTTGATTGTAATTTGCTTTTCTTTTAGGATTTGCGTGTAAAAGGTTGTTTTTGCTAAGTGTAAAGTATAAGTCTTCTAAGTTCTTTTTACTAAGTTTTTCCAAAAAATCTTTAGTTGTTTTATCCATTTTACCCACTTGAATGAAATTAATAGGATATTTTTGATTGTCATTAACAATCACTTCATCTATCATTTCATCTAAACTTTTTTGCCAAGTATAGAGTTCTTTTTTGTGAGTAAAACTCTTAGCTTCTTTTGTTTTTTTGGCTGCAGCACTTAACATGTTAAGTTTTATGAAATTTTGAACCACCTCAGTGTTTTTTTGCTTATAAAGCTCATCTAAAAGCTCTTCATCATTAAAGCCATTAAAATTACCTTCTTTAGCACTTGATGGTGGCGTTTTTAAGCCTTTAACTTCATTCTCTCCTAGTGCTAAAACATAACATCTACAACCATAATCATGCATGTTTACATCTGGATAGTGCGTATCCCAAAAAGGATCATCTTTGTGTAAAACTATACCATCAAATGCTCTGTGCTTATCTCTAACATGCGAATCTTGTTTTGTGCAATATTTAAGATAAGGCTTGATGCTTTTCATTTGATTTTCATAGATAGCTTTGGCTTTGGCTTTTCTTGAGTTTTCTTCAAAAATCTTTTTTAATCTTGCACTATTAAAATTAGTTTTTTTAACCTCACCTGTTTTTCTATCTATAATTTCTTTTGAACCCCACCAACCCTTAGCTTTTAATTTTTCTTCAGCACTCTTACTCCAAGTACTAAATTTATCTCCATTTTTTATGGCATTTACTAAAGAATTTTGTATATCTTTCAATAAGCTTTCATCCATAAGTTTAGCAATAGTAAAAACTTTTTTATGAGAAGAATGTGAAAGCTCATCATAATCAAAGCTAACTTGTGGCTTTTTATTTTTTAAAAATAAAACAGCTTCACTTGGTTCTTGGAAAAAACCTATTTTAGTGTTTGGCATTTTAATCCTCCAAATATCCCAAGATATTAGAATTAACTAAAGACATATAAAGATATTTTTCAAAATCAGCTTGCTTTAGACTAGAAAAACTCCCCTGAAGTTTTTCAAATACTTCATCATAATTTTTGCTTTCTTTAATAGTTTTTTCAAATTGTTCTTTGAAAAAATTTGCCATAGCCTCATCAACTTTTAAATATTTTTTTTGCTCTAAAGCTTTATCTATAAAATCTTCTTCAAAATCTTCTTTTAAAGTTGCTTTGTTTTCAAAAATTTCTTTATCTTTATCATTAGTTGTTAAAATTTCTTTAACAAGCTTTCCATCTACATTATAGGTTCTTTTAATATATTCTTCATCAAAACAAAACCCCATATTAAAAAGTTTTAGATCCCTTTCGCAAAGCTCATTTTTTGGCTCTGTTTCATTAAAAAATTGCACGAAAAGCTCATCTTTAAAATTATTGATTTCTTTAAAAAACTTAATTGCACGATTTAAAATAAAAAGAACGATTTGTCCATCTTGAGCAGCTAAGTCTTTTCTTATTTGATTATGAGACTCTGTAGCTGCTAAAGAGCCTCCGCTTACTTGAGAACTTAAATTAGCTCCTAAAACCACACTTCTTATTTGATTATCAAGATAATCTATTATTTCATTGTAATTTGCCTTAGCCTTTGGCTGAATTAAATCAAGTTCTTCTTCTTTATCAATAACGGCACTATCGCCATTTAACATTTGATGGATTTCACTAGCTAAGACATCAGGATCGCTATCTGTCTTTGCAACAGCCCAAGGAGAGCCAAACCTTTCTAAAAATTCCATCCAAAACTTTAAACTTGCATTTTTAAGTTTTACTGGAAAATAAAGTTTAGTTAGCAAGGCATCTCCATTTTTAAATAAGAAATTAGATCCAAAAAGTCCATAAATTACTTTTTTATCTTCGATAATTTCATCATATCCATTACCATTATAAATAAGCTCATCATTTTCATTAAGAGTAAAATTTCTAAAATCTCTTTGCTTTAAAATAGGATAGTAAAAACCATCTTTTAACTTGTAATTAACCTCAAAAATATTAAGCCCATAAAGATAGGTTTCTAAGATTTGACCTGTTAAATCAGGATTGAAAAAATACTCAAAATTTTCTTTTATTTTTTCATTTTCGCAAACGATTTGAAGCTCTTTAGCTAAAATCACACTTCTGCGTGATTGATGAGCTTGAGTAAAACTTAGATCTTTAAAAATCATTCTTTGATCGTTTTCGCTGATTTTAAGCACATTTAAATAGTTTGAGGTTATAAGAGTGTTGATAAGACTATTGTTTTTTAAAATAATTTCTCTTTTAGATTTGATTTCTTTTTTCATATTTTTCCTTTAAAAACGCCTTATTCTTGGAACAGAACTAAAATATTGCTTTCTTCTTTTAATGCTACTTTTTGTTCTTGCTAATAAAAATGCTCCTGCTAAACTATCAGGTGCATCATCGTTTTTACCCTCTGGAAATTCTAAAAGTTGATCTATAAGCATACTTTGGCTTTTATGTAAAAAAAGCTCTTCATTTTCAAAGGCAAGGCTTAAACTTTCAATACGCTCAAACTTACTAGTACTATTATTTTTACCTCTTAATGGTAAGAACACTCCACTCTCTAAACTTTTTTCTTGTATCCATTTTTTTAAGAAAAATTGACCGCCATTAGTTTCAATTTCAATTAAACGGCACTTATAATTTTTTTGGAGGTTAAAAATAGTTTTTATAATACTTTGTGCTTTTAAAATTTTAACAATACTTTCTATTACATAAAAACCATTTGCAGCTTTACCAATAACAGTAATTGCTGTATAATCACTTTTTGCTTTCTCTCCTGCTGGATCAATATACATGTAATATTGGCTAATAGGTGGCAAGTGATTGTAAAAATTAATTGTTTCAAGATTAAATATTTGATTTTCACTTCTTGGATTATTGAGCTGTTCTTTATTGAAAGCTTTTAGGTTTTCAGCTCTTAATTTCATTAAATCTTCTAAGCTTTTAGCTTCTTCCCAAAGAACCTTAGCTCCTTTATCCATTAAAACTTTATTTTTTAAATAAAAATTATGAGCGATTTTGAAATCACTATTTCTATAAAGTGTAGCATACTCATCCCATAAATCAAGTCTTTGTGGAAATTCTTCAATTGATCGAAAGATTTTTGGATTCCAAAAACCAAGTTTTAGTTTTCTTGCTAATACGCTATCATTATGCAAAATTGTACCAATATAAAGCACATCAAGCTTTCCATCAGCACTTCCTAGGTTTAAAACCGCTTCATCTACCCAATCTTCTAATTTATCCCTTTGATCTTTACTTCTAACATTAGTGTCATTTTCTAAATCATCTAAAATAACCAAATCAGGTCTTTTGACCCCATATCTAACACCACGAAGTCTTTTTCCACTACCAAAGGCTTTAATCTTTACACCATTATTGCTAACAAATTCCCCCACACGCCAAGTTTTACCAATTCCCACAACCTCAGGAAAGTCAAGTTTTAAATGTGGATTATCTTCAAGTTCTGCTTTTATAGCTTCAAGCATTCCTTCCATAAGTTCGACTGCATCTGAAATTTCTACTATAAAGCTTTTATAGTTAAAAACTAAACACCACAAAGGAAAAAGTTGTGAGGTATAAGTTGATTTACCATGAGCTCTTGGGGCAGCTATAGCATGTTTTTCTCCTTTGTTTTCTTTTTTAAGAGCCAATTTTTCAAAAACTTTATTTAAATGCAAATGTAAAGCACACTCGCCTTTGATGGTAAAATAATGTGGAAAGTAAGTTCTTGCAAAATAATCAAAATCCACACTTGCTTTTTTAATCCTCTCTTCTTTTAGATTAGGATTTAAATGGCTCTCATGTAAAAATTGAGTTTTTAATTCATTTTTAAGAGTATCCATCCATTCTAAAAAGTCTTTTCTTTGCATAGCACCTTTTAGCTCATTTGGAGTATTCTCGTGTTTTTGCTCATTTGAGATTAAAAACTCATCTAATTCTTCTTTGGTAAAAAGCATTACTCATCCATTGCTAAGATTTCTTTTTCTATCACGCCACTTTCTAAAAGCAATACTAATTTGCTCACACAATCTTTATCGTTTTTCAAATGGCTTATTATGATTTCAACTACTTTTTTAGCGACATTTAAACGATAAGTACTTGGATCTTCAAGTCTTGCTACTTTTCTCATTTTTGAAAAGCTATCGCCTATTCTTGCGATGGCTTCAGTTTTCTTTTCTGCATTCATTTTTTCATCAGCATTAATATTTTCGATAGCACAAAACATTTGCTCGGTAAAACTTTCATATAAAGACGCACTTTCCTTATCTTTAATTTTTGAAGTTAAAAGATTAGCTTTTTGCTTATCCCAATCGCCATCTTTGGCTTTGTAGTTTCTAATCGTTTTTTCATTGCGGTTTAAAATTTTTGCAATTTTAAATATATCAAAACCTGCAATATAAAGCTCTTTTGCTAAATCTTTCAATTCATTATTAGCCATTTATTCTCCTTAAATCCATTCTTCTTCTTTTAACTTTAAATGCTCTAACTTTATTTTGTGGAAGAAAATCATCCTCACTAATTTCAGTTGGAATTTTTTTATTTGCCATTTTTAAAAGCAAATCATTAGCCCATTCTATAATTTCATTCAAACTTTCCTTTGGAAAATCATTGCGGCGTTTTAATTCCATGATTGTAAGCTTTACACAAATATCTTTTAAAAGTGGAGTTGGGTTTTTAGGTATCTTTATAAAACTTGCAATATAACTTTGTGCATCATTAATAGCATCATCAATCACTTCTTTATCACAAACTCCATCAGCATTTAAATCGCTAAGCTCTGCTATGTCATGAACGCTTAATTCTTTTATCAAGTCCTTTTCATCTATCATAAAAAGATGTGTTTTAGTTTCTATGATAAGTTCTTCTTCTAAAATTTCTTGATAATTCATTTTAAAAAACCTTTTTTAATATGGTTAAAATATGGTTAAAATCGTTTAAAATATTTTCCTAATATCCTTTTTAGCTTTAAAAGCATTTTTTGCCTTTAAAGCTAAAATTGTGCGTTTTATTCTAAAACAAGCTTAATAAGCCCATTTGGTCTGGTGCAAACTGGCATAGCTCTCATTTCGCCTACGATTTCAATTCCAGCACCACGAGGTAAAATTTCAGGTTTTGAAACAAACATTAAACTTGGTGCTTTTCCTAAAGCATCAGTATGGTTTGCTCTTGTATAATAAATGCGATTAGAATTATCCTTTGGTACAACCATACCTTCAGTGCCTTTTAAAAATTCAACGCTTTTTCCATTTGTATTTTTATATTTTGCACTATAGCGGCGATATTTAGCCCCATATAAAATTAAGGACTTATCTTTATCATCTCTAATTGCAAGATGATTTTTATAAAGATCTTCGTTCAAGGCTAAATTAGAAATAGCCGCAAAAAGTTCATTTCCACAAAGCACTTCATAATCAGCATTTGTTCCAAATTCATCAATAATTGCCGTATCAATTGCATCACAAACACTGCCTAAAGTCACACTCCCGTCTTTTTTAACGCTAACAACTTTCTTGCTTGTGCTGCCAAAGTCAAAAAGCACATTTCCTTTGCCATCTAAAATCTTGCCAAATAAAGCACCATTTGCCATATATTCAAGTGTAGTGTTAAAGCTTTCTTTCATTTCTTTAACCAAAACCCCAAGAGCCCCACTTAAGCTTTTAGTCTGAGCTTCTTGCAAAGCTAAAGACCTTAAAGAATTAATTTCACTTGCACTGATTCTTTTTGCTAATGCAAAGCGTGGTAAAGGTATATTTAAAATAAAAGCATCTTTGGTATTTTCTAAAGAATGTTCCCCATTATCTGAAATGCTATTTAACACAATTCCAGCGCCTTTTATAATTTCAACCCTTACGGTGCTCTCAAGACTTGGGATTTTATCCTTAAAAAAAGTATCACTTACAAAGCGAGGTGAAGCTTTAGTTTGATTGATAACTTCAGTTACTTTTGTGCTTGAAAAAAGTTCCAAAAGTTGCTCTAAATCCATTTTTACTCCTTATTATTGATAATTAAATTTTGCATAAAAGCTTTTTTAAGTGCACTTGCATGAACACCTTTTAAATTAATTTCTCCTGCTAATAAAACACCATAAACTCCAGAGCTTAGAGCGTGATCTTTAAGCATTGCTAATTTAATATTTTCTTTTGCACTAATATCTTCATCTGGACATTTTTTAAAGTTTTCTCCAAAATCTTCGCTGATTAAAAGCGTTCCAATAGCTAAGCTTTCATTAGTTTCAAGTTCAACTTTTGCATTGATTGAAAGTAAATCTTTATTGATAAAACTTTCAAGACTTTTTGGCATAGCAATTAAAGGATCATTACTTAAATTTTTTGGTGTGACTTTTGGTGGCATTTTTTCTCCTTTTTCGTTTATAAGTTCCTTAGTGGTTTCATTTTCACTCACATCCTCTTCATTTCCTATACTCTCATCTTCTAAAGACAAAGTTTCAGGCAAGTTTTCATTTTCTAACTTTTCAGTTTCTTTTTTAGTTCTAGCCATTTTTAATCTCCTAACATCATTTTTACAACATCAAGCTCACTAGTTTTTGCTGTGTTTTTGTTTGCAAAAAGATTATTTTTTGGAATTTGTGTGTTAGCTTGGGTATCCTTAGTATTTAAAAAACTTTTAAAGCCCTCTAAATCCTTGCAAGCATAAGTTAATGCCCATTCTTTTTGACAATTAGCTATTTTGCCAGTGCTTAAAGCATTATCAACTAAAGAACTCGCCAAGTTTTTAACGCTTTCTTCGTTTTGCTTTTTTAAAGCTTCATTTTGCTCGGTTAAAGAGCTGTTTTCATTTTTTAAAGCTATAATCTGAGATTCTAGCTCTTTAATTTTTTCATCCATTCTCTCTCCTTTGTTTTGATGAATATTGTTTTTGTTTGCAATGAGTTCGCCTAGCTCATCAATAAATGGCGTATTTGTTAGTGCGACTGAGTGAAGCTTAGCTCTTACTAGTTCTCCGCTTTTATTGTCTTTTGCATTAAATTCAAATACAGGGGATAAATATCGATATTGCTTATTTGCTATATATTTTTTAGCTTCTTCGTTAAACTCAGCTTTTGCCATTAGTGCATCATTTTCTAAGAAAAGCTCTTTAATCCAACCTGCAGCTGGAGCTTTTTCATTTTTCAAACTTTGATGTTCGTAATCAATAACCAGATCAATCTTTTTTTGATTAAAATTTTCAATCATTGATTTTAAGTCTTTATCATCTACCTTAAATCTACCATTGTTATGTCCTTTCCACTCGCCCTTGATTGCTACTTTTATAGGCTTATCACTGCGGACTTCAACTAAATTTTCTTTATTGATAAAAAGCATTTTAAATCCTTAAAAAATCATTTTTTGGCAAAAAACCACTTTGCAAAGTTCTTGCATAAATACTTAAATAACCATGATCACTAACTCCTTCATAAATCTTTTTAAGATCTTTTAACTCTACTCTAAAGCCATTATTAAATTCTGCATTTAAAAGCACCTTATCAACGTTTTCTATAGTGTCAAATAATTTATGTTTTGCATCTATTCTATGTTTGGATGTTTTTGATTTAGTGTGAGTTAAAATATAAAGTTTCCAAGTACCTATTTTATTTTCTAAATCTTTATAACTTTCTCCTTCAAAATCAAGCAAAAGCGAAGCTTTTAAACCATTGATACAAGTTGCTATATTTTGAGTGTTTTCAAATTCCCCTAAATATGCTCTGATATTAAAATCTTCAAGTAATTTTAAAAGTTCAACTTCAAATTCTTTAAGCATTTGTTTCCTCATAAAAAATTGATGGCATTTTAGAATGAGAGTTTTTCACTTTCAAATAATGATTTTTGTATAAATGTTTTAGCACAATTTTTTTCTATTTTTTAAAGATCCTTTTTTATTAAACTTGCAGCAATTCAAAGGAGAAGAAAATGAAAGCAAACCTTTATTTTAAACTTGATGAGTTTAAATGCAGATGTGGAAAGTGCCAACTGCCAAAAGATATACCAAGTGATGAGCTTGTGGATATTCTTTGTCAAATAAGGGAGCATTTTAACTCACCTTTGATTATAAATAGTGGCTATCGTTGTCCAGATCACAATGCTAAAGTAGGAGCTGCTGTTAAATCTCAACACACTATTGGCAGTGCGGTAGATTTTGTAGTTAAAGGTGTTAAAACTCAAGATGTACATCAATATGTTTTAGATAATTTTAATGATAAAGATTTAGGAGTCGCTATAAAACATAATTTTGATAATCCTTATGCAGGATTTGTGCATATTGATACGCGTGGTAAAAAAGCAAGATGGACTTATGCTTAAGGCTTGTAGGATGTTTGATATATCTAAACTATTTGGTTTTGAAAAAATAACTATTTTTGCCTTAGTTATTTTAAGTTCTTTTTTGTTTTTTAAAAATTACACCTTAACTTTAGAAAATGAAAATTTAAAACTCAAGTCTTTGCATTTAAATAGTGAAATAAATGTATTTAAAGATAAGTTAAAAGAGCAAAACAAAGCTATTGAAAAATTAAAAATAGAGTTAAAACCCAAAGAGGTTTTAAAAGAAGTTTTAAAGGTTGATAAAGTTTTTATCAAGGATAAAAGCTGTCAAAGTGAGCTTAATGCTTATAAGGAGCTTTTTAATATCTTAGGTAGCAAGCAATGAGAATTCTTTATATAAAAATGTTATTTTTTTCTTTTATTTTTAGTGCCTGTGCTAACAAAGATATCCTAATTAAAACTGAATTTAAAGAGGTTAAAATACCTGTTAAATGTCCTTTAAAGCTTCCTTTAAAACCTTTAAACAAGGGTGATTTAATAAGTGCAAAAGAGCTTAGTAAATATTATTTAGAAGTTGAAAATATAGCAAAACGATGTACGGAAAAAATACAATGAATGAATTAGGAATTATTTGCGACATTAAAGACAATAAAGCAAAAGTTGCTATTGGAGAAATGGTAACAGATTTTTTAAGTGTTTTTCAAGCAATGTCAAATTCTTATGCGGTGAGCTTTTCACCTTTAAGAATAGGAGAACAAGTTTTAGTAATACCTGTGCGTGGAGACTTAAATTCAGGTGTAATTTTACGCGGACTTTATCAAGAAAAACACAAAGCAAAAAACACAGATGCTAATACCTTTAACATAGATTTTGAAGATGGAACACATTTAGAATATAACTCTAAGAGTAGCACTTTAAAGCTTGATGTAACTAAAGATATAAATATTACCTGCATTAATGCAAATATTAAAGCAGATAAGGTTTTAGTTGATAGTCCTAGTATTGACTTGGGACTTGATGGTAAAGGTGTGGTAACTACTGAATGTATTTGTGCTTTTACAGGAAGCCCACATCCACATGGCTCAAGTAACACTAGGAGTAAAATATAATGGCAATTTCACAAGACTCTTTGGTTTTTAAAATGCAAAAGCATCTACTAAATGAAGGTTATACAAAAGTAGAAGATGAAGATAATGGCAGAGGATATAGGAGATATTCTATGCCATTTTTAAGAGCTTTAGCTGGTGCTGTTGTAGAAGAAATCAAAGATAATGCTAAAGCAATTGACACAGCAGATGGTGGTAAGTGGAGTATAGAATGAAATTTATGGTAAATATTGAAGAAAGTGTTAAAGACATTTTGATCACTCCTTTGGGCTCAAGAGTAATGAGACCTGAATACGGCTCTTTGCTTTATACATTAATAGATAGAAAAATTGATGATGATTTTAAAATCAAACTCACTAAATACACAGCAGAAGCTATTTCTAAATGGGAAAAAAGAGTAAAGTTAAAAGGTGTTAGACTTAATGAATGTAAAGATAATAAATTAAACATTACTTTACTTTTTGAAAACCATCAGGATTTGAAAGTGGAGCTTAGTAAATGAGTGAAATTTTAAACGCTAATAATGCATACTTTAAACAAAGCTTTTTAAAAGATATTCCTTATCCAAAAATCATAGAAGAGCTTGATTTTGAAAAGATTTTAAAAGATCTTGAGGAGCTTTTTAAAAGCTTTTTAAATGAAAATGTAGAACTTTTAGAATCTGATCCATTTAAGGCTGTATTAGAAGCACTTGCCTATAGAGAAATGATCATTAGAGCAAGAATTAATGAGAGTATAAAAGCAACTTATCTTCATTATGCTAGTGGGAGTGATTTAGATAATGTAGTTGCAAATGGCTATTTGATACAAAGGCTTAAAGGGGTTAAACCAATAGCCAAAGTAGAGTTTGAATTAAATACCTTACTAAGTTATGATGTAATCATCCCAAAAGGCACAATTTTCTCTAATGAAAAAGCGGATATTGCCACCTTAAAAGAAGAAGTAATCATCAAAAAAGGACAAAGTAAAGCACAGGGTGTTTTAGAGCTTGATGAGTTCATACAAAGCAAAGAGAGTAAAACTGAGTTTTTGCAAACCCCTCTTCCTTTTGTAAGCAAGATCAAACAGCTTGAATATTTTAATGGTGGAGCAAGCAAAGAAAGTGATGAGAATTTAAGAGAAAGAGCTGTGATGAGTGTGCATAGATTTTCAACAGCAGGAAGTGAGAAAGGCTATATCTACCATGCTTTAAGTGCAAGTGCGAAAGTCGCTTCTATAAAGGCTTTAAATAATGGTGCTGGAAAAGTAAGAGTTATTATTAAAAGTGAAGATGAAACAAGTGTTAATGTGGTTAAAGAGTATTTAAGTGCGGATGAGCGAAGACCACTAACTGATGAAGTCAGTGTGGAGCTAGCTAAAAAAAGAGAATTCATCATAGAAGCTAAGCTTTTGCTTTTAGAGCTTTCAAGAGCTAATGAAATTAGTGAAAAAATCAATGCCTTACAAAGTGATTTTGATCTGAGTGTAGATTTAGCACTTGGCTTTATTTACAAATGCTTACATCAAGACGGAGTTTATAAGAGTGAAATTTTAAGCATTAAAGAAAGAATTACAAATAAAGAAGAGCAAGAATTAAAAGACTTACCTTTAGCAAACATAATAATAACTGATGATGAGTTTGCAAAAATTAGCTTTTTACTAAGTTATGAAAAGGCAGTGCTATGAAGGGGCATTGCGTAGCAATGGGTCGGGAAGCCTTCAGTAAAAGCGACTTTGAGCGAACTTCGTTTGCACAAAGTGATAGAAAGGCTATATTATGAGTAACTTAGTTTTAAGCCACCACCCAAAACAAAGTAAGGCTATTGATTTAAGTGCAAAGGCAAGATTTGAAGATTTAAATTTAGCTAGTATCACAAATTTAGCACAGCATTGTGATGAGAGATTATTGCCAATTTTAGCAAATGCTTATGATGTGAGTATTGATGGTTTAAGTCAAAAAGAAGCAAGAGTACTTATATCTAAAGCCTTGCTTTTAGATAGATACAACGGAACTGCTTGGGCTATAAAAGAAGCCTTAAAAGCTGTATTTCCAACAGCAGTGGTTAAAGAGTGGTTTGAGTATAGTGGAAAGCCTTATTTTTTTAAAGTTAAAGTAAGCACAACTAGTGTTAGCTTTGATGAAAGAACGCTTAATGCTTTAGAAAGATTAATTTATGATTTTAAAAATGTTAGAAGCGTTTTAGAAGCAATTGAAATAGAAATACAAAGCAAAAATGATAGCTTTAATGCTAGTGTAGAAATAAGCGGAGAATCTTTAGAGATTTTACCTTTTCAAACTACACAAATTTCAAGCAAACAAAAATCAAGCTTTAATGTAATGGGTATTTTTATGTGTGAAATATCAAAATCAAATGTTGATTTTAAAGGAGTGTATTAATGCAAAAAAATAAATACTATACTATTTTAACAAAAATTGGTATTGCTAAATTTATAGCTGCTCGTGCAAGTGGAAATGGGGTTAATTTAAAAAGCTTTAAACTAAGCTCAAGAGTTATTCTACCAAATGAAGAAATGCAAAGCTTAGAAGATGTTGTTTATGAAGCTAATATTAACTCAAAAAGCATTGATGAGCAAAATCCTAACTATGTTAATTTAATGTGTCATGTTCCAAGTAATATAGGTGGGTTTGAAGTAAATGCCATAGGTATTTATGATGAAGAAGGAGATTTACTAGCTGTTGGTAATACTCCAAGAACTTATAAACCATTACTAGAGCAAGGAAGTGCTAAAGAGCTTATGATTAAAGTGGTAATGGAGCTTTCAAATGCACAAGAGGTCATCTTAAAACTTGATCCTAGTGTGATTATGGCAAGTCGTGATTATGTAGATGCTATTAAAATAAAACTTGAGCTTAAAATTACAGCTTTAGAAGAAGAATTAAAAGCTTTAATTGACACAAAAGAAAATATAGGCGTAGCAGCTGATTTGGATGCCAGATTAAGGGATAAATTAACAGCCCTTATTGACACAAAAGAAGATATAGGCGTAGCAAAAGCTCTTGTAGATGCTTTAAGAACTGAATTTGCTGAAAAAATTGACAAATTATCCTTTTTCAATAGTTTTAGATCTGTAGTAAAAGAAAATAATGTTGTTTATACAAATAATACAAAAAAGCCAATTATTATCATAGTTGCTGGACAATGGGTCAGGCATGGAAATCATGATGAATCTAAAACATATTATGCATATTCTGATATCTATATTAACAATATTTTGATAGCACAAGAATATGTAAGTGAAAAAAATCTTGCATTTTCTATGGGTATTATTCCCCCAAATGCAACATACAAAATAAATGCTAGTGATAGAACAGATAGATTAAATCCAGCAAAACATATATGTTATGAAATATCTTAAAGGATTAAAATGAAATATTTTATAGACAAAAACGATAATAATCAAATTTATGCCTATGAAGATGATGTAAAAAATGAACAAATCAAAGGAGGATTGATTCCACTTAGCGAAGAAGAATTTAATACTCTAATCAATCCACCTAAAAGTGAAGATGCTATATTGAAAGAATTAAAAGAAAATAAAATTAATGAAATTAGAATCAAAAAAAACGAAGTTTTAGAAGGTGGAATAATCTACAACAATAAGATCTTTCAAACAAGAGAGAAAGATAAGCTCAATATCAACGGAGCAGTAACTAATTTAATGCTTGATATGCAAAGTGGATCAGGAAGTATCAAAGAAATTGTTTGGATTGATATTGAAGATAAAAAAGTAATTTTTACACCGCAAGAGTTTTTACAATTTGCTACAGCAGTGGCTTACAATACTCAAGAAATCACTTTTAAAGCTAATGCACTTAAAGAAAAAGTAGAGCAAGCAAATTCCAAAGAAGAACTTGAAATTATCGTATGGGAGGAATAAATGCAAATGATAGAAAATTCAGCTAACAGTATTTTATTTGGTGGTTCTTTCATTTTAGCATTTTTCTTTCAATTCTTAGCTTATATAGGTATAGAAGAAGCTCAAGTGATGATATTAGTGTGTATATTTTTCTTTTCAGCAATAGTTGGTTTTTGTAGAACATTAGCTTTGGGTGAAAATATAAGAATATATACCTTTTCGGAGCTATTATCTAAAATTTTAATGTTAGGAATCCCTTTTGTGTTTGCTTTAGGAGCTAAGCAAATAGATGCATTATATTATTTTGTAGATTATAGTTTTAGTTTTTTGATTTTAGGAGAAATTCTTTCTGTAATGATCAATATTCAATGTATAAAAACAAGAAAAACTATAGCTGAAATTGATATTTATAATATTGCAGTAGAAAAAATAAAAAATTTTTCAAGTGCTTTTTTGAAAACAAATACTTATATAAAAGATAAAAATGAGGTTAAAAATAATGATAAAAAATAATCTTAAAAGAGTAATAGTAAAGCCTTTTAATAAGGATAGATTTGAACTTCAAAAGGAATTTGAAGTTAGTTTGTGTAATTTAAAAATTACTATACCAAAAGGTTTTACAAGTAATGGAGCAAATATTCCTAGAATTTTTTGGAGTATTTTTCCACCTAATTCGCCTGAATATCTAAGTGCGGTTGTTGTACATGATTATTTGTGCGAAAAAGCAAATTCAAAAGATGATTATAAAATAGCAGATTTGGCTTTAAAAGAAGCTATGCAAGAATTAGGATGTTCAAGATTTAAAACCTTTGTTTTTTATCATGCATGCAATAGTTTTCATATAGTTAAATGTTTTTTAAAAGGTATCTAAAAAGGAGTTTAAAATGGATTATGGCATTTCTTATATACCAGAAGATGGACAAGGTAATTTAATAAAACCTCCAATTCAAAAACCAGAAATAATTAATAAAGAAATTATAGAAGATCTTATAGATAAAAAACTAGAAGGAGTTGAGGGTATTAAAGGAGAAAAAGGAGATACTGGACAAAGTGCTTATGAGCTTTGGCTTAGCAAAGAAGGAAATGAAGGAAAAAGCGAAGATGATTTTTTAGCTTCCTTAAAAGGAGAAGCTGGTGAAAAAGGTGATGCAGGAGAAAATGTTTCTAAAGAAGAATTAAGTCCTATAGTAGAAGAAATTATAAGTAATTTACCTCAAAAAAGTGGGAGTATAGTTACTTCCTTTGAATTACCAGATCCTGATATAAAAGCTGAAGTTGGAAGCTTGATAAATTATGTTAATGAGGAAAGCTCTACTATTTATTTATGTATAAGAAATCAAGGTAGAGGTTCAGTGTGGCTTGATTTGTTTTCTAAGAAAAAAATAGCTAACCAAGAATACACAAAAATAAAATTTAAAGTAAAAACTCTTTCAGGACAATATGGAGGATGTTTAAGTGATGTATTGTTTGCTTTTTCTAATGGATTTGCACATACTATAATGACTGATGAGTATAGAAATGATAATTTAGAAGAAGGTAACTTTATAATCAAAAAAAGTGGAATAGGAGGAACTTCATCTACTTCTCAACCTCAAAGAGGAGATTGTATCTCTCAGGTATTAGCTAAAGATGAAGTTTTAGGGAAAATTAAAACTACAGGAATATATCCAGCCTCAGGACATAATATTCATAATTCTTTAGCAAGGTATTTTAATTTTGATGATAGTGCTGCAAATGAGCAATCTTATTATACTTGTTGTTTATGGAGTCAAAGTGGTGAGTATGAAGTTGAAATTATACTTTTTAATGATGAAGTGCCTAATAAATTTTTTGTAAGAGGGACTGGATATTACGGACAAGTATATATTCATAGTCTAAGTGTCGAAAAAATTGTTGCTAAGGGTGATGAGATTAAAGAAACCATACCTTTTAACACTCAAGTTTTACCACCTTTTGGCACCGCTAAAGAAGATGAAAATCACGCTGGATATATCTTTGATGATTATTATAAAGCTTATTATCAAAGTAATACTAGTGCCAATGATGAACAAAATAATTTATTTAGTGATTATGGACAATTTGCTAATTTATTTTTAATTACACAAATAAATCAAAAAAAACAAAAAGATAACCAAAAAAACACAAAAAAAGGAGTTAAATAATGGCAGCTAATTATGGAGTTAATTTTACTATAGAAAATGGTGCAGCTAGTCCTATAACCATACAAAGTGATACACCTATAGGTATTGCTGGAGTGATTGAAGGTGCAAGTAAAGATATGATTTATACTAAGGCTGGATATGAAAGTGCTGAAGCTATGCCAATTTTTGCTTTTTCTAATGTAAATAAAGCAAAAGAGTTTATAAGTGATTTAATTAAAGAACATAATTTACAAGATTTTAGGCTATTAGATACTTTAGAATGCATTAATTTACAAAATGTTTCTAATGTTATTATTATCAGTTTTTTTGAAAAAGATGCAGAGGATGAAAATACTTTAGCAAATGCAAGTAATGCAATAGAGATGTTTAAAAAAGCAAAACATCGAACAGGCTTTGCCCCTGATTTAATCATCGCTCCTTATTATTCTCATGAAGCAGGAATAAAAGCTAAACTTCAAAGCGTAGCACAAGCTATGAATATCACAGCTATTATAGATCTTTATGCTACAAATGTTGGAGAAGCTATTAATGCTATGGAAAGTTTTAACTCAAAAAGATTAGTAGCCACTTGGCCTTGGGTGCAAATTTTAAATACTCAAGGAAAATATACTTATGTTCCTCAAAGTCCAATCATAGCAGCAATGATAGCACATACTGATGGAGATAAAGAATATGGCTTTAGTGATTCTTATTCAAATAGAGCTATGAATGGAATAACTGGAAGTGAGTATTTTATAGAGTTTATTAATGGTTTAGATTGTGATGCTGATAGATTAAGAAAAAATCATATTTCAACCTGCATCCTTTATGAGGGTTTTAGAACTTGGGGCGGGGAAAGTAGTGATGAAGATACCATATGGCAAGATTTAGCAAGAGTAAGAACTTTTGATCGTATAGCCATAGCAGCCCAAAAGGCTTCTTTTAAAGCAATTGATAAAAAAGCTAGTGAGCTTTATTTTGTAAAGATTAGTGTTGAAGAAATGCTAAGAAATTTAAAAGGTGCTAAGGTTTTAATTGGTTATGATGTAGAGTGGGATGAGGAGCAAAACACTCCAAGCAATGTTAGTGCTGGTAAATTTTACTTAAAAGTAAGAATGATGAACAACCCGATTGTAAAACAATTAACCATTAACTTCAAATACTCAGATGAATGGAGTGATGATCTGATTAAAACTATGCAAGGAGAATAAAAGTGAAAAGAAAAATTGGAGAAGTTATACAAGAATGCAATGTCTATATAGATGGTCAAGGTTATTTAGGAGTAGTTAGAAACCTAAAACTTCCTGATATTGAGCAAGAAATGATAGAAACAAAAGGTGCTTTAAGTGCAAATTATGGCAGTGGTGTGTTGAAACCATTAGAAATCTCTTTTAAGCTTTCTGTAGTCGATCCTGTGCTTTATGCTGCATTCTTTCACACAACATATAGCACTATTAAAGCGCCCATTCTTTTTAGAGAAAGCGTACATCAAGGAGGCGATAATCATGGAATTAGTGCTGAAATTATGGGCGAATTTATCAGTTTAAATGAAAGTGATCATGAAAGCGGCAAGGAAGTGGAAGTTGAAATTAAAATAGCAGTTCATTTTTACATGCAAAAAAGAAATAACATTCCAATCATTATCTACGATCATAAAAACACTATTTTAATGATAAATGGAGTAGATTTAATGAGTGATGTAAGAAGCAAATTAACCATTTAATCTCTAATTAACCAATAAATAAACTAAAAAATAAGGAGTAAAAAATGAAAGAGAAACTAATTAAACTCGAAAATGGCGAAGAAGTAAAAATGAAAGCACCTAGTGTACGTATTTTAAAAAATGCTACAAATAAAAGTGATAAAGAAATGGATCAAACTATTTATATGATAGCCACGCTTACAAATAAACAAGAAAGTGACATAGAAGACTTAAACCTTAAAGATTTTATGGCTTTACAAAATGTTCTTAAAGATTTTTTGCAAGAAGCAGGAGTTATAGCTTAGAAGCTATAGCTCTTATAAGTCATACTTTACATTGGAGTTTAAATGAAGTATTGGATTTGGATTTGGAAGAATTTGAAAAAGCTTTAGAAATAGCAAAAGAGTTTTTAAAGACTAAGAATTTTTGATTGTTTTATTTTTAAAAGAACAAAATTTTAAAAATATATGGAAAATAAAGTCTAAAATTGTAATTAAACACCAAGTTGGTAAAACAAGCAAAAGAGCAATAGGTGGCATAATCATCATCAAAATAGCAGTTACGATAATGCTTATAAAATAAGAAAAAATAAAAATAGCTAATGTATCAAAAAAACCATCATTTGCACTTTGATAGCTTATAAAAAAAGCAGGTATAAGTGTTGTTAGCAATAAAGCAACATACGAAATCATATCATCATTAATAAATTTTAAAACTTTCATAGCAAAGATTTTAAAATACAATTGCTTAAAAAGGATTGAATATGGAAAATGCTGGAAGTATTGGAATTGGTGTTATTTTAGGGTTGGTAATTAAAAATGCAAGTGCTGTTGGCAAAGTGGTTAAAGACTTTAGTAATTTAGAAAAAATAGCAGCAAAAACTAAGCTTGGAATTAATGGATTGCAAAAAGAGTTAAACACTCTTAAGCTTAATACCAATTTAAGAGCAGAATTAAAAGCTCAAAGAAAAGGCTTACAAGATGAGCTTTTAAGTTTAGGTAATGTTATTCGAGGTGGAATTATTGGTAAAGGTTTAGGAGAAGCTATTAGCTTTGAATCTGCTATGGCCGATGTGAGAAAAGTTGTAAATTTTGATGAAAATGATAATATCAAAAAAATGAGCGATGATATACTTAAAATGTCTCAAACTTTACCAGTTAGCGCTAAAGAACTAGCATCCATTGCTGCCGCTGGGGGACAGATTGGACTTGGCTCAAAAGATGTAAGAGAATTTACAAACCTTGTAACTAAAATGAAAGTAGCATTTGATATGAGTGCTGAAGATGTAGGCGAAAGCGTAGCTAAGATAAAAAATATTTTGGGTATTTCACTTAAAGATATGCAAGATTTAGGTGATAGTATTAATCATCTATCTGATAATAGCGCTTCTAAAGCTAAAGAAATTATTGAAGTTATGAAACGAACCGCAGCAGCTGGAAAGCAAATAGGTTTTACTAAAGAACAAATTGCAGCACTTAGTTCTTCTTTTATATCTTTAGGCAAAGGTCCTGAAGTAGCAGGAACGGCTATTAATAGCCTTTACAGAGTTTTGGCTACAGCTGATAACATGGGAGCAAAAGCCCAAAGTGCTTTTGCAAGACTTGGCATTGATGGAGCATATTTAAAACAAGCTAGTTTTGATGATCCTCAAAAAGGTTTGGATATATTTTTAGAAAAGATAGCAAAACTAGATCAAAAAGAACAAATGGGCGTGTTAGTCGATATTTTTGGTCGTGATTTTGCAGATGATATGGCAACACTTGTTGGAGGACTTGATACTTACAAAAAAGCTTTAAAAAATGCAAGTGATGAAGCAAAAAAAGACTCTTTGCAGAGGGAATTTGATACAAGAGCAAAAACTACAGAAAATTCTATTACACTCATGAAAAATGCTTTTAATGCTTTAGCTGTTAATTTAGGTTCGGTTTTTTTACCTGCTATATCAGGAGTAAGTTCTGGAATTTCTTATCTTGTTAATGGTATTACTTATATCACAGGACTTGTCCCTGGTCTTAATGGGATTTTAGGAGGGCTTATAGCGACTTTTTTACTTGCAAAACCCGCAGTTCTAGCTTATGCTATTGCTAAAAATTATATGAAAGACTCTATTATTTTATGTAAAAATGCTTTAATGGTGGCAAGAATTCATCTTTTAGCGTTTGCTAATTCTTGTAATATTTCAAAAATATCACTTATTGGCAAAGCTCTTTCATTAAAATTAGTAAGAATTAGACTAATGACTAGCGTGATTGCGGCAATTATTTATAAAAAAACCGTTATAGGATTAAATCTTGCACTAGTAAATCTTTCTAAAGCTTTTATGTATGTAGCAAGATATATTAAAATTTTAACCTTAGCAATGCTTACTAATCCACTTGGTATTGTATTAGCTGCAATTGGTATTATTGCAGGAGTTATTATAGCTAACTGGGACAAAGTTAAAATTTGGTTTGCTTCTTTTGTAGAATGGTTAAAGCCAATATTTAATCCAATAATAAATATTTTTAATTCTATTTGGCAAGGAATAAGTGATTTCTTTTATGGTATTTTTGGTGGCATGTTTGAATGGTTTGGAGATAAGCTTTCTTGGATTAGTGATGCAATAGCCTCTGTAGGAAATTTCATCAATGATGTTTTAGGATTTTTTGGCTTAAGTGATGATGAGGTTAAAGTAAATACCAACAAACAGAGCGAAGAAAAGATTATTAGTGCTTATACGGATGAATTACCACAAACAAAGAATATTAAACAAATGCCAATTAATTCAAGCCCAAGCTTTAATAATGGTAATATTAATGTAAGTGTTAATGGGACTTTTAACATAGCCACTAAAGATGGTAATTTTAATATGCAAGAATTTGCCACTGCTATACAAAAAAGCGTATTTGATGCTTTAAAAAAGCAAGAACAAAATAAAATCAATACTACTATTTATGGATAATTTATGAGCGATTATATAGAGATTAAAGGACTTGAAAATTTTTTTAAAGCTTGTGAGAAATTAATAGATATGGATAAACACGGGCAAAGCATTTTAGCAGGTGCTGGTGAAAGTATGAGAAATGCTATTATAGATTCTTTTAAAAACGAACGCAGTATTTTTGATGGAAAATGGCAAGGTTTAAAACCAGCTACAATAAAACAAAAGATAAAAGAAGGAAAAAATAATGGTATTTTAAAAAGAGAAAATGAATTAAGCAAAGAAACGAATTGGCAAAGCAAGGTAAGTAAAAATAGCGTAGAAGTCTTTAACAATATACAAACTAAAAATGGTTTTAAGTATGGACTTATTCATCAATATGGTAGCAAAAAGAAAAATATACCTGCAAGAGCTTTTTTGCCTATAGATAACAACAATGTTTTACACCAAAGTATAAGAAGTGTGATTTATAAAGATACTAAAGCTTTTATTCAAAATATTATTAAGAATAAATAAGAAAATGTGACTTTGTTTGTAAAAAGCCATAAAAAGGAAAGCTTTAGCCTTCCTTCTTCTAAAAACTAGCAAAAGCATTATAACCTTCTTTTTAGAAGCTAGCTAATTAAATTTTATTTTAAAAGGAATTTGTTATGAACACTATAAACAAATTTCTAAAAACTAGCCCATTAATTAAACCTACACAAACCAAACTAAAAGCTGCTTTTGCTTGGGTTGGTGGTAAAAACTATTTAGCTAAAGAAATCATTGCTTTAATGCCAGAACATAAAACTTATATAGAAGTTTTTGGTGGAGCTTTGAGTGTTTTTTATCAAAAAAGCCCTTCAAAAATAGAAGTCATTAATGATATAAATAACGAACTTATCAATTTACATCTTTGCATAAGAAACAAACCTCAAAGTTTAAATAATGTATTAAATTCTTTATTTGTAAGTAGAAAGATATTTGCAATGATAAAAAATAAAGAATTAAAACCAAAAAATGATATAGAAAGAGCTGCTTTTTATTTTTATCTTATAAGCACTTCTTTTGGATCAAGTATGGGACAATTTGCTATGAGCAAACAAAGAGCACCAAAAAGATTACTTAGAGATTTTAGCTTACACACACAAAGGCTTAAGCATACTAGCATTGAAAATAAAAGCTTTGAATATATTTTAAAAGAATATGATTACAATGAGGCTTTATTTTATTTAGATCCGCCTTATGTGGGGACTGAAAATTATTATAAAAACACTAATGGTTTTGGAATAAAAGAACATAAACTATTAAATGAGTTGTTAAAAAATATCAAGGGTAAATTTATGCTTTCTTATAATGACTGTGAGCTTGTAAGAGAGCTTTATAAAGGCTTTAATATCAAAGAATTAAAGATAAGATATTCTTTAAATAATAATGTTTTAAAAAGAAAAGAAAGTAAGGAGGTTTTGATAATGAATTTTTAATTATTTTAGAGAATATTTATATTCTCTAAAATAATTTATTATTTAAGCAAAATGGTTAAAAATTCTAAAGCTTCTTTATTAGATTTTACCTCATACTCTAAATAATCTTTCTCTAAAATAGCTCCGTATTTAATTAAAAGTAAAATAGCTCCAAAATTATTATGATTAATTGCATAAATGATTGGTAGTGTTCCCATAGCTTCTTTTGTAGCACTCACACCATTTTGAAGATACTCTAATACAGCATCATTATCACCATTGCAAATTGCTCTTATAAAATTTCTTGTATAACCTTGTTTTATATTGTTTTGTATTCTTGACATTTTATATCCTTTTGTTTTGTTAAGACTACAATAGCTTGATAATGCTGAATGTGTGCTGTTGTAAGCTATATTGTTTTAACCCAACTTGATACTACATTTAATAAATGATTATAGTCTTTACTTGTAGCTTCTTTAAAAAACTCATCTCTAATATTTTTGTGTATTTTAGCTTTTTTCAAAGCACTATTAACTCTAGCTAAAATTGAAAAAGCATTACCATCTTCTCCAACTAATCTAACTTTTATATTTGGATATTTTATACTCATTTTTAACCCCTTAAAATTCACAAAAAGTGCTTTTTAATTCATATCTTTGTTTTTTATCATTGTATTGAATTACAAATTTTCTACCAATTATGTATCTTTCAAATAAAGGCACTTGTATAATGGTTTTATCTTCATTAATTTCAAGTATTTTTGCAATAAAATAAGAGTTTATACTCATATTATAAATACTCATAAGCTCTACGAATTATCTCTTACTAGATAATCTTTTTTTGATAGTCTTTTATGTAAAATCTTAAATTCATCTTCTAAATCTTGCATAATTTTTTCTTTTAATTTTTTATCTCTTTCATTTTTTCTCCTTTTGTTGATTAAACACACAATAGCTTGGCTTAGCTTATTGTGTGCTGTTAGATTTTAGAAAACTCTCCAACTACCACTCCAACTAATAAAAAATCTCCATTTTTATAAAATATGTCTTTATATAAAGTGTTTAAAGAGTGTAAAATTACTCCATTATTTTGTTTTAAAACTTGTTTGATAAAAAGTCCATCTTTAGTATTAATTACACAAATACTTTTGTTTTTAAAAGTTTTATTTCTATCTATTATGCAAATACTTTTATCTTTGATAATTGGCTCCATACTCTCACCATAGCAAGTAATAAGCTCACAATCTTTTGTTTTAAAAAAATCTAATATCTTTTGATCTATTAATATGTTTTCAAAGTCTAAAATATCATTAATACCACCTCCACCTAAGCTAGCATTAGTTTTATATAGTTTTAAAATTTTATATTTGTATTCACATTCTAATTGATCTTTTGGAGAGCTTCCATAAAAGAAGTAATTAATACTAATATTTCTTTTTTCTAAGAAGTTTAAAATGTGTGCATAGGGAATGGAGTTTCTAAATTTCATAGAATTAAAAGTGTCTGGGTGGATACCTAATTCTTTAGCTATATCTTTTGTTTTTAATTCACGCTTACCTTCACTTGCAAGTATATCTTTTAACTTCTCAATTACTTCTTGCATTTGCATATTAAATCCTTTTATTTTAGTTTAAAAGAATTTAACAAAAAATTACAAAAAGCAATGAAAAGATTTTATTTTGAAAGCTATAAATTATTCTATTAGTAGCTTTCTTAATACACTATTTTTTGAATTTAT